>CAMYKC010000027.1 GCA_947258865.1 uncultured Lysobacterales bacterium | reverse complement strand
CTGGTAGGCCTTATCGATAGTGACTATCAGGGTCAGGTTTTTGTATCCTGCTGGAACCGCTCCGGTTCGAGCTTCAGGGTCGAACCCGGAGCGCGGATCGCGCAGTTGGTGTTTTTGCCGGTGGTCAAGGCACAGTGGCAGCGTGTCGAAGAATTCGAAATCTCGCAGCGTGGCGGTGGCGGCTTTGGGCATACCGGACATGCTTAAGGGACCAAGATCATGGAGCTGATCAAAGAACTGCAGAACAAATTTCATATTACGGGTGAGAAGCGCGTCGACCGCCGGTTGATACTGGCGCTTGGTCTGTTTGGTATCCTCATTCCCGTCCTCGCCGGTTGGCTGTTCTTCTCAGACTGGCGCTCCGGCCGGGCGTGGGAAGCCGCTCGCTCAGAAGGCCAGCAGGCTGTTGAGCAGTTGCTTCAGCCGATTAATACGTTCAAAAGCGTTCTGGCTGATGAACAGACACAGACATTGGCTGGCCGGGCACTTGAAGACCCGGATACCATAAACGACCTGTTCTCTTACCTTAACGGGAGAATAAGCCAGATATCCGGCGTCGAGGTATTTGGCCCCGATACCGCCGAATTGCGCCCGCCCGATCTGGGCCAGGCCGGTTTTGCCAAGTTGGACATGATCCTGTCCGCCCAGGATGGGAACAAGGCACTGCTTCAAATCCATCACGTTCTTCAGCCACCCCAGATGGTCGATGCGGTGCCCATCCGGTCCGGTGACGACTTCCTGGGAGTGCTGGTGGTTTCGATGGATCCGGAGTTCGTCCTGGACGGTTTCAACCCGGGATTCGATGAACTCGGTTTCATCAGGGTCTCGCAGTTCAATGGCCGGCAACCTTCAAGCAATCTCAAGCAGTTCGGTGATGCTTCCCTGCTTGGTGAGGTTCCGGAACGAATCGTGGTGCCGGGTAGTTTGTTCAGGATCGAATTCCCAAGCAATCAGAGCATTGGGTTGATCGGTGCAGGCAGCCTTGTGTTGATGATGCTGGCTGGCATCTTCTGTCTGTTTGCCGCGCTCGTTCTCAACCGCAGCAATCAAAAATGGTCTCTTGCCCACAAAATAGAAGAGGCCAGGAAAGAACGTGCAGCCGCAACTGTTGCGCTGAAACGCGATGAACAGCTTGCTGCCTCCCCTTCTGATGACAAGACGGCCCTCGTCGATAGCCAAAAGGCGAGGGAGAAGACTGCAAGCCCGGAAGAAGGCGATGCCGAATTCGCAGAGCAGGCAGCACCGCCGCTGATGAATCTGCATTTTGACATCGCCGAACGGCGCAGGTTGAGAGAGGCGGCGCACAGCCCGGTGGAACTCACCCCGGAAATTTTCCGCGCCTACGACATCCGGGGCGTAATCGACAAGACGCTGGACTCCGGTGTTGCGAAAAACGTTGGTCAGGCAATCGGTACATTGGCCCTGGAAGCGGCCGCAGGCCCGGTGGTCGTGGCGCGGGATGGCCGATTGTCCGGCCCCTATCTGATGAAGGGCATGATAGAAGGCATTCTGTCAACGGGCTGCGACGTTCTGGACATCGGGGGCGTTCCCACCGGTGTGTTGTATTTTGCCGCCCACGAAATCGCCGCGGGTTCAGGAGTGATGATCACTGGCAGCCATAATCCCCCCGACTACAATGGGTTCAAGATCATGATCGCCGGGGACACATTGTACGGTGACCAGATCTCAGGCCTGTACCATCGCATAGTAGCAGGCGAAGTGAAATCCGGTCAGGGCCAGGTGACACGGAAAAATGTCGTTCCCGACTACATTGAGCGTATAGCCCGCGACATCCAGATCGAAAAACCGTTACGAATCGTCATAGATTGCGGCAACGGTATCGGCGGCGTTTGTGCAGCAGATACGCTGAGGGCGATCGGGGCCGAGGTCTTGCCGCTTTTCGACGAGGTCGATGGAACTTTTCCCAATCATCATCCTGATCCCAGCGAACCCGAAAACCTCAAAGACCTGATCGAGTCCGTGCGATTGATGGATGCAGACCTCGGCTTCGCTTTGGATGGAGACGCGGACAGACTGGGCGTAGTCACACTTGCAGGCAATATCATTTACCCGGACCGGGTCATGATGCTGCTGGCCATGGATGTCCTGGACCGTGTACCCGGTGCGACCATCCTTTACGATGTGAAGTGCACCGGGCACCTGCCCAAGGTCATCAAGGAAGCGGGCGGAAATCCCATCATGTATAAGACGGGTCATTCGTTGATGAAGGCGAAGATGAAAGAAGTCGGTTCTCCCTTCGCCGGCGAGATGAGTGGACACTTCTTTTTTGGAGAACGCTGGTACGGCGTTGACGATGGCATTTACGCTGCAGCGCGGCTGCTTGAGATTCTGGGCGGTATTGAAACGCCACCGGAAGCTATTCTGAATTCATTGCCGACCAGCTACAGCACCCCCGAGCTGAAAGTCCAGATGCAGGAAGGGGAGAATCATGCTTTTGTCGAATCGTTCAAAGCCGCGGCGCAGTTCGATGAAGCCCAGATCAGCACGATAGACGGGCTCAGGGCTGATTTCGAGGATGGATGGGGCCTGGTCAGGGCTTCCAACACGACACCGATTTTAGTCGTCCGTTTCGATGCGGAGACCGAGGAGGCATTAACCCGGATTAAAACGACATTCCGGTCACAAATGCTCGAGCTCAAGCCGGATCTCGAACTTCCGTTCTGACCAGTGAGGCCGGCAAAACCTACCGGCTTGGTTTTGACCACGAGTCGCCTGACCGGAACGAATGGAAATATGTCGTTTGGAAGGTTGAAGATCAGTAAATCGGCCTGGCCTTACGTTGCATACGAGGACCGTAACATGACAATCAGAAATATATTACTGGCAGGCGTTCTGCTGGCTGCAGTACCGGCCGCTTTTGCGGATGGAATTCCGGTTGAACCCGGCATGTGGGAAATGACATCGACGATGAATATGCCGATGCTGCCCCAGCCACGTGTAACAACGGTCACGGAGTGCATGGAGAAGTCCGAGATTTCAATGGACGAAGTGAGAACCGAAGACATGGATCCAGATTGCAGTTTCGTCATGGAGCAGCTGGATGGCGACACCATGAAGTGGACAGTAGATTGCCCGGTTGAGGGCGGTACCTCTCACGGTGAGTGGACAGCAACCTCCGGGGGCGATACGGTCACCGGCGATGGTGTGATTACCGTCTCGTTCCAGGGCCAGACCATGGAAATGACCATGAACTGGTCAGGACAACGAATCGGCCCCTGCGAGTAGGTTTCGGGAAGGATAATCCTTTTCTGAAACCCAGCTACCCGGGCTCGTCAATAAGAGCATTCAGTGAATATTGGATCAACCGAAGCATTCCACTCCCCGTGATAGAGCTTCAGCTTCCGCTCAGCTGGCGTGACACCGCTGTCGGCGACTTCCTGCAGCGGAGATAGAAATCCCGTTTCATTGTCGCCTGCGGCATTCAGGCGGTTCCTGGCAGCAAGGCCTTCTTTGGCGAGGCCGATTACTTCAAGCGCAATATCCTTGACGGTTCGACCGCGGATTTTGGCTTTGAGGCCCAGCCGGGGAACTTCTTCCCGCAATTTCAGGCGCTCATTCATACTCCAGTCCTTCGCGATATCCCAGGCGGCATCCAGCGAGGGCCGGTGATAGAGCAGGCCCGCCCAGAGCGCCGGCAAAGCGCACAGCCGGGCCCACGGGCCGCCATCAGCACCCCTCATTTCAAGAAATCGCTTTAGCCTGACCTCCGGAAACGCCGTCGTCAGATGATCCTCCCAGTCCTTCAGCGTCGGTTGTTCATCGGGCAGGGCCGGCAGCTTGCCCAGGAGAAAATCGCGGAAGGACTGTCCGGACGCGTCCAGATACTGACCATCGCGGTAAACGAAGTACATCGGCACATCCAGCATGTAGTCCGTGTATTTTTCAAACCCCATGTCCGCGTCGAATACGAATGGCAACATTCCGGTCCGGTCGGGGTCGGTATCTTCCCAAACATGAGACCGGTAACTTACGTAGCCGTTTGGTTTGCCGTCCGTGAATGGGGAATTGGCAAACAGCGCGGTCGCAACAGGCTGAAGCGCCAGTGAAGTGCGGAATTTGTGCACCATGTCGGACTCCGACCGGAAATCCATGTTGACCTGAACCGTGCAGGTCCGGGTCATCATGTCATGACCCATGGTGCCTACTTTTTGCATGTAATCCCGCATGATGCGATATCGGGCTTTCGGCATCCATTCCATGTCTTCGCGTCGCCATTTTGGCTGGAAGCCCATACCGAGAAATGCGATACCCAGGGGCTCCGATACGTAACGAACCTGTTTGAGGTGCGTATTCACTTCCGTGCAGGTCTGGTGGATGTTGTCCAGGATGGCGCCGGATAACTCCAGCTGACCGCCGGGCTCAAGCGTGATGGAAGCGCCCGTGTCATCGATCAGAGCGATGGGCCGTCCTTCTTCCAGCACCGGCCGCCAGTCGAAGTTTTCGGCCAGGCCGTTGAGAATGGCATGAATGCTGCGCTCACCCTGGTAGGGCAGAGGACGCAGGTCGTCCAGCGTATATCCAAACTTCTCGTGTTCCGTTCCAAGCTTCCACTGCGATTCCGGTTTGCATCCGCTTTCCAGGTATTCGACGAGTTGTTCTTTTGTTTCGAACTTCATGGTTTTGCCGAATTTTTCAAAATGAATATTCCATGCCCCGCCGTGTATTCACCATTGTTGACCGAACTGGCTGGGCTGCAATTTCACCCGGCTTTTCAATTATGGATTGGAAAGATCGGGCCGATTGCCTAGGATACACGCAGGAACACGGACGAAACAGGCTGGATCGCCAAATGCGCCCTCGCATCTTACCCAATAAAATATACACGCTGTTGTTCCTGGTAGCCTGCCTCGTCTCGGAAAGTTCATTCGCCTCCGCAATCCGGCGCGGACTGGGGCCAGAGCCCGATTCACTTCACATCCACCAGGCCCAGGGCCTGGCCGCGATCAATCTGCTGAGAGATATTCGTGAAGGTCTGGTGACCTTCGATGTCAATGGCGAACCGGCACCGGGACAGGCGTCGTCGTGGCAGGTGCTGGATGGGGGCAAGCGCTATCGATTCACGCTGCGTCCTGAAGCCCGCTGGTCCAATGGCGAAGCCGTAATCGCTGAGGACTTCCTGCGCGCATGGCGAAGGGCGTTTACACCCGAAACTGCGGCTGCAACCGCGGGTCTGCTCAAGGACGTGCTCAACGCAAATGAAATACTCAAGGGCAGTGCGCCGGTGGAGTCCCTCGGCATATACGCGGTAGATATCAATGTAATTGACGTGGTTCTGGCTGAACCGGCTCCTTGGATCCTCGAAATCCTTGCCCATCCGGTGAGTTATCCGCTCCACGCATTGGGGATGAATGACCCGAGGAATGCCCCGGTAAATGGATCATACAAGATAATTGAGTGGATCCCGCGGGCCAGCATTCGCCTGGATCGTAATCCCGGGTTTCATGCGGCGGAATCTGTGGCCACGGCGACCATCGAGTATTTTCCGATCGAAGAGCCCGCTGCGGAGCTGTCCAGGTACCGCGCGGGTGAACTCGAAATTACCGAGACTATTCCGGCGGGACGTTTCGAGTGGCTCCGGCAGAAAATGCCAGACGACCTGAGGGTGCATCCCTACCTGGGAACATTCTGGCTGGGCCTGAACTTCAATCATTCGAAACTGGGCCAATCCGGGGACCTGCGGCAGGCTTTGTCACTGGCCATCAACAGGAAGATTCTTGCCGAGACCGTGCTCGGCGCCGGTGAACTGCCAGCCTGGAGCATTGTGCCGCCGGGCATTCCCGCTTACGAGCCCGCCGGTATGGCGCAGGCCGGAGCCAGCCAGCAGGACAGGGAGGCCGAGGCCAGGCGTCTGTTCAGACAGTCCGGTTTCGGCCGCCACGAACCCTTACTGCTGGAACTCCGCTACAACACCTCCGGTGTTCACCGGCGCGTGGCAGTCGCCGTCGCAGCGATGTGGAAACAGGTGCTGGGCGTCAACACGCAGCTGGTCAATGAAGAGTGGAAAGTCTTTGTAAATAACCGGAAGATGGGCATGATTACCGAGGTCTTTCGTGGTGGTTGGATTGCCGACTACGCAGATCCAGCGAGTTTCCTGGACCTGTTCCTCGATGGTAACAGCCTCAACAACACGTTTTATGCGAATCGCGAATTCGACAGCCTGATGAAGTCGGCTGCTATCGCCTCTGGCGGGATCCGGATGGAACTATTACACCGTGCGGAAGCTCAGTTAATGCAGGACATGCCGGCGATACCACTTTACTATTACGTATCGCGCCACCTGGTAAAGCCCCGGCTTACTGGTTTTGTCGATAACATCAGGGATATTCACCTTTCGAGGTACCTGGAACTGGAGACGGAGACCCCGTGACCCTGTCATTGATCATCAGGATTTTTGTGGTCTGCAACATGGCCTTGCTGGCTTCCTGCAGCGATCGTGAAGGGGATTTTGGGGGGCCGATGAAGCGGCGGCCGCAACCTGTTGACCTGGTGTTGATGGAAAATGGCCGTCCAGACCCGGCCATCCTCGATGACGAGCAAATCGTCTATCGCGGCAATGGCGAGGATCCGGAAACACTCGATCCGCACCGTGCCGTCGGTGTGCCGTCTTTCCATATACTGACGGACCTATTCGAAGGCCTGACGGCCGAGTCTCCAAAAGGGGATGTGATCCCGGGCGTTGCCTTACGCTGGAATATTTCCCGCGACGCCAGGACCTATACCTTCTATCTGCGGCGGGATCTGTTCTGGTCAAACGGCGAACCGCTGGATGCCGAGGATTTTGTCTACAGTCTTCGCCGCGCGGCCAATCCGGAAACGGCCGCGAGCGGGGCCAACATGCTGTTGCCGATTCAAAATGCCCGTGAAGTACTTGGTAATGAACTTCCTGTCGAGGAACTCGGGATAAGCCTGCTGGACGAGTTCACGATGCAGATCACGCTTACTGGTCCAACGCCCTATTTCCTGGGGTTATTGGCGACTCCCGTTGCCTACCCGGTCAACCGTAAAAATATCGAAACATTCGGAGACGAGTTTTCAAAGCCAGGCAACCTGGTGTCCAACGGTGCTTACACGCTCCGGGAATGGAAGCCCAGAGTCAGCATTGAACTGGAGAAAAATCCATACTTCAGGGAAGCGGATGCGACCATTGTCGAGCGTGTGTTCTATGTACCGACGGAAGACCAGTCGGCCGAAGTCAAGCAGTTCCGGGCCGGAGAGCTCGACTGGACCAATGTAGTTCCGAATAACCAGTTCAGATGGCTGCAGCAAAATTATCCTGATGAACTCGTCATCAGCCCCTGGTCGGGATCCTATTTTTTCGGGTTTAATCTGACCCAGGAGCCGTTCATCGACAATCCATCGTTAAGAATGGCGCTTATTCTGGCCATAGACCGCCAGATTCTGACTGAAAAGGTGACGCAGTTCGGAGAGAAACCGTCGTTCGCCCTGGTGCCACCCGGAATCGATGGTTATGTGCCATTTTCGCCGGAATTTGCTGACTGGACACAGGGTGAACGGGACCACGAAGCGCGCAGGCTATTCGAGCAGGCCGGGTATTCGGAGGAGCGGCCGCTGCGGATCGAAATCCGCTACAACACCAGTGACAATCACAAGAAAATTGCCCTGGCAATAGCCTCCATGTGGAAACAGGCACTGGGTGTGAACGCCACGCTGGTAAATGAAGAGTTCAGGGTGTTTCTTCAAAACCGGGAACAGAAAGTCATTACCCAGGTTTTCAGGGCTGGCTGGATCAGTGATTACAATGATCCTTACAGTTTTCTCGAAATGTTCCGTAGCGGGCATGGCCGAAATGATTATGGATACAGCAACAGTACCTTTGACGCTCTGTTGGAGGAAGTCGGAACTGAGCGGGTCAGGGCACGCAGGGAGCGCCTGATGTTCGAAGCGGAACGGGTGTTGATGTCCGATCATGTCATTATCCCGATTTACACCTACGTCACGAAGCGGCTGGTGGACCCGCATCTGAGAGGCTGGCAAAACAACGTCATGGACCATCACCCGACCCGATTCATGTATAAGCTCAAATCCCGGGTGCCCGAATCAATTGAGCAGCCTGCCGGGGAAGACTCCGCAAAGGCAGTCCCCGCCGAAACGGAGGCTGATGAGCCCATGGGGGAGGTCGGCGGTGAAACACTGGAGCCAGACGCGCAAGGCGAGCCGGCCCGGGAAGGAGATGGGCCGTGAAGCAGGAGGGGATTCTGCGTCATGCCGCCACGCGCCTTCTGGGTCTGATTCCCACACTGCTGGTGCTGATCACGATTGCTTTCTTTCTCATACGCGTGGCGCCAGGCGGACCATTCGACAGCGAAAAAGTCCTTCCGCCCGAAATCCGCGCCAACCTGGACGCCAAGTACCACCTGGATGAACCCCTTCTGCAACAGTATTTTCGCTACCTGGGCCAGATCATCTCGGGAGATTTCGGTCCATCCTTCCAATACAAGGACTGGACGGTCAACGAACTGATCGCACGCGGTTTTCCGGTTTCGGCTACCGTCGGCGGGCTTGCAATGCTGCTCGCCTTTTTCGTCGGTACGCTCATCGGGATTGTCGCGGCGATCCGTCAGAATACCGCGGTGGATTATTCCGTGATGGGTGTGGCCATGCTGGGAATTTCGATACCCAATTTCGTAATCGCACCATTACTCATCCTGGGTACAGCCGTTTACGCCGGTTGGTTACCTGCCGGAGGCTGGGACTGGTCCTGGCAACGCATGGTCCTGCCAGTCATCACGCTGGCCCTGCCGGTCGTGGCTTACATAGCGCGGCTGACCCGGGGCAGCATGATCGAGGTCTTGCACAGTAATTACATCCGTACCGCTCGCGCGAAAGGGCTGCCGGAGCGGCTCGTTATCCTGCGGCACGCATTGAAACCCGCCATTCTGCCCGTGATTTCCTACATGGGGCCGGCTACGGCAGCGCTGATCACCGGGTCCGTCGTGATCGAGCGTATTTACACGATCCCCGGTCTTGGCAGCTATTTCGTGCAGGGTGCGTTGAACCGGGATTACACACTGGTGATGGGCGTCGTCGTTTTCTACGGCATCATCATCATCGTATTGAACTTCGCGGCTGTTGTCAGCGGTGTCATCATGATCGTGATGGTTCTGCTGGTATTGTTCGGGCCAATGTTGTTGAGCTGGGAAGGGGATTTCACTGATTGGGACAACACGTCGTCCCCGCCCAGCCTTGAAACCGGCCACTGGTTCGGTACAGATGCTGTGGGGCGGGACATTCTGGTCCGCACGCTGGAGGGTGGGCGGATTTCCTTGCTGGTGGGTCTGGTGGCGACCTTGGTCAGCCTTGCCATCGGTGTTACTTACGGCGCTGTCGCGGGATATTACGGTGGCATGACCGATCGCGTAATGATGCGCATGGTGGATATCATCTACGCGCTTCCATTCATGTTCTTCGTCATTCTGCTGATGGTGGTTTTTGGGCGGCACATCGTGCTGATATTTGTCGCGATTGGAGCAGTGAACTGGTTGGACATGGCCAGAATCGTACGCGGCCAGACGCTGAGTCTGAAGAATACGGAGTTTGTCGAAGCGGCCCGGGCCTGTGGCGTCGATCACCACTCCATTATCCGCCGCCACATCATTCCCAACCTGTTGGGGGTGGTAATGGTGTACGTCACGCTGACCATTCCGCAGGTGATCCTGGTCGAGTCCTTCCTGAGTTTTCTGGGTCTGGGAATACAGGAGCCGATGAGTTCATGGGGCGCGCTGGTCAACGACGGCGCGCAGGACATGGAGTCCGCCCCCTGGACGCTGGTGTTTCCCGCGATGTTCCTGACCGTTACCCTCTATTGCTTCAACTACATCGGCGACGGGATGCGTGATGCGCTAGATCCCAAGGACAGGGTCTGATGACGCTGTTGGAAGTCTCGGGCCTGGAAGTACATTTTGATACGCCAGAGGGTGTGGTCAAAGCAGTAAACGGCATCGATTTCGCGGTGCAGGAAGGGGAGACGCTGGCGATTGTCGGTGAATCCGGGGCCGGTAAGAGCCAGTTGGTCATGGCCATCATGGGGCTGCTGGCCGAGAATGGCGGAGCCAGCGGCAAGGCGGAATTCCGGGGCAGGGACCTGATGCAAATGACGCCGAAAGAGCTCAATAGCGTGCGCGGCCGCAACATCGCGATGATTTTTCAGGACCCGATGACGTCACTGAATCCCTACTTGACCATTGAAAAGCAAATGACCGAAGTGGTGATGCATCATCAGGGCCTGCGCAGAGAAGAGGCACGCGGGCACGCGGTGGAAATGTTGCGGGCGGTGCGGATTCCGGATCCGGAGGAACGGATCAGGCAGTACCCGCACGAATACTCCGGCGGCATGCGCCAAAGAGTGATGATCGCCATGGGGTTGCTGTGCCAGCCAGACCTGCTGATTGCGGACGAACCCAGTACGGCTCTGGACGTGACCATCCAGTCGCAGATCACACAGTTGGTCGGTGAACTCAGGGAAAAAACGAACATGTCGATTATCCTCATCACGCACGATCTCGCGGCCGTCGCCGAGATCTGCGACCGGGTTATCGTCATGTATGCGGGCGTGGCGGTCGAGTGCGGTAGTGCGGAGGATATTTTTTACCGTCCCCAACATCCCTATACTCGGGGTTTGCTTGCTTCGGTCCCCCGGCTCGACCGTGTTCTGGATGACGACCTGCACGCCATCCCGGGCAATCCGCCAAACCTGCTCGAGTTGCCTTCGGGTTGCCGGTTCCGCGACCGTTGCAGCGAGGTCATGGACAAGTGCGTCAAGAAGCCCCCGGTCTGGGTTTCTGATGGAGGGCGGATGAGTCGCTGTTTTCTGCCGATGGAAGGCGGGAAAGTGGCACCGGAGCCCGGCAGCCAAAAAGAGCCGTCCAATCACCTGGATGAAGCGAATCCGGCGAGTCCAGCTGACGGGGAAGGTGCGGTATGACCAAGCCGGTTCTGAGGGTCCAGGACCTTGCGGTCAGATTCAAAAGTTTTTCCGGCGGTTTGCTGCAGCGAAAGGAGCGCTGGATTCGAGCTGTCGACGGCATCAGTTTTGAGTTGCATTCAGGCGAAACGCTGGGGATCGTTGGCGAGTCGGGTTCGGGTAAATCAACGCTGGCGAGGGCGATACTTGGTCTGCTGAAGCCCAGCCGTGGACGGGTCATGTGGCTTGGTGAGGACCTGACCACCCTGGACGAAGAAGCCATGCGCCAACGGCGAAAAGAGCTGCAAATCGTGTTCCAGGACCCGGTAGCATCACTTAATCCGCGCATGACGGCAGGCGATATCATTGCCGAGCCGCTCTGGACGTTCTATCCCAACATGGCGCGGCTGCAGGTTGAAGAACGAACCCGTGGCATGATGAAAATGGTCGGTCTCCTGCCCAACCAGATCAATCGCTACCCGCACGAGTTCTCGGGTGGCCAGTGCCAGCGCATCGGGATCGCGCGTTCCCTCGTACTCAATCCCCGCCTGGTCATCTGCGATGAGCCGGTCAGCGCTCTGGATGTGTCGATCCAGGCACAAATCATCAACCTGCTGAAAGACCTGCAGAAAAAGCTTGGTATTGCCTTGATTTTCATTGCCCACGACCTTTCGGTAGTCAGGCATATCAGTGACCGCGTGATGGTCATGTACATGGGTCAGGCCATGGAAGTTTCCCAGAAAACCGACCTGTACCTTCGTCCACTGCATCCATACACAAATGCCCTGATGAAATCAGTGGCCATTCCCGATCCGAAACTGGCACGGCAGGCGCGCCAGGACAGCTGGTTGACCGGTGACATGCCTTCACCCTACATGCGTCCAAAGGGATGCATTTTTCACGACCGTTGCCCCTATCGCGTGAAACGCTGCGAAGCCGATGTTCCCGCGTTGCGGCGAATGGAAAGCGGCGACTGGGTCGCTTGCCATCGCGCCGAAGATCTCGACCTGTCGATCCAGGGTGCCTCGACCGGGTCCTTGGGTTAAGATGCCGTTTTGATTTCTTCGGATTGGCTCATGTCTCATCATAAATTGTACCGATTAGCCCGTTCCGCGCTGTTCGCCCTGGCGACAGCCCTGTTCTTATCGGCCTGCGCGCAGACCAGCGTGGTCGACAGTTGGCGTACCGAAAAACCCGTGGGCAACAAGCCGGATAAAGTCGCGGTAGTTGCCGTTTTACCTGAAGCATTGATGCGCAAGGCAGTTGAAATCGATGTCGCGAAAATTCTGGCGGACAAAGGTACGCCCGCCGTCCCGAGCAGCAACATTCCCGGAATGAGTGGCGGCATCCGCGGAGAAATTGACGTCGAAGTAGCCACCGGCTTGCTCAGACAAGCGAAGGTGGATGGAATCGTCGTGATGTTCTATTCGGGCGGCGGTGAGTCGGAGGGCTACGTGCGTTCCGATTACTGGCTGGAATACCTCGGAACCGGCATGAGCTATAGCTGGGGCAGGCCATATTTCACCGGAATGACCAGTGTATACACTGTCCGGCAGGGTCCGGGCTGGGCCGATGTCAGATCCACTGCCTATGTCGAATCCAGTTATTACGACATGGAAACCGAAGAGCCTTATTGGCGTATCGTTACTTTTACCAAGGACCTCGAGCACACGGATGCTGCCCGCGACATTGCAAACAAGATTGCCTCGGAAATGCGTTCTTCCGGCCTGAAATAGCCAAACGGCGCTTCCATGTCCGCAGTGAGTCAGGCTGAAGCGCTCTCGGCCGGTCTGAACCAACTGACTGGCCAGGATCCGGACGCAGGACACATTGAGAGATTGCTGGACTACGTGTCCCTGCTTCAGCGCTGGAACCGGACCTACAACCTGACGGCAATCACTGATCCAATGGAAATAGTGACGCGCCACCTGCTGGATTCTCTCTCCGTCCTGCCCTGGATCGAATCGGGACCTCTGCTGGATGCCGGCACCGGAGCGGGCTTGCCGGGCATCCCCCTGGCAATCATGCGCCCTGACCTCCAGGTCACCCTTCTGGACGGCACCGGCAAGAAGATTCGTTTCCTGAATCACGTCCAGCGCGAATTGAACCTGGACAATGTCACCACGGTTCAGGCGCGGCTGGAGTCTTTTCAAACGGAACTTGCTTACCGGGAAATCATCAGCAGGGCATTCGCCGACCTCCGCACTTTTGGACGTGCGGCTCGTCATCTGGCCCATGCGCAGCTGCGGCTTTTGGCGATGAAAGGCAAGTTCCCGGAAAAGGAACTAAGCGCTCTTCCGAAGTGGTTACAGATCGATTCGGTTGAAAAACTTTCCGTTCCGGGATTGCAAGAGGACCGCCACCTCGTCATTATGTCCGTCATTGCATGAACCTGAGAATCAGATAGATATCCCTCCATGGCAGCCCGTACCATCGCTGTAGCGAACCAGAAGGGCGGTGTCGGCAAGACCACCACCTGCGTAAACCTTGCGGCGGCATTCGCCAGCATGAACTATCCTGTATTGCTCATTGACATGGATCCGCAGGGAAACGCCACCACGGGATGCGGCATCGACCCGCGACGTCTGCACATGTCCACTTGCGAGGTTCTTCTTGGCGAGCGTTCCGTGGATGAAACCTTGCTCCGGCCGGAAGGCCTTGACTTCGACCTCTTGCCGTCCAGCGGTGACCTCACAGCCGCGGAGGTCGTTCTGTTGCAACAGGATGAACGGGAATTCGCGCTCAAAAGAGCCATCGAGGTGCTGCTGGCCAGGTATGCATGGATATTCATCGATTGTCCGCCGTCACTCAACATGCTGACGCTCAATGCACTCGGCGCCGCGGATAGCGTATTGATTCCGGTACAGTGTGAATACTATGCACTCGAAGGACTGACCGGGCTCTTGAACACGGTTGAGCAGATACGTGCCAGCATCAACACCACCCTCGAGATCGAGGGTCTGCTGCGAACCATGTACGATGGGCGCAACAACCTGGCAACCGCGGTTTCCGATCAGCTCACGGATAATTTTGGTGACCTGGTCTACAGGACCCTGGTGCCGCGGAATATTCGCGTGGCTGAAGCACCCAGTTATGGTTTGCCCGTGCTGCTCTATGACCCGCAGTCAAAAGGCGCCCTGGCCCACCTGGCGCTGGCTGGAGAGATCCTGCGCCGTTACGAGAAGAGACACATCGCCCAGAAACTGGCATAAACCATGACTAGCAGAAAAAAGCCCGTACTCGGACGGAACCTGAGCTCGATGCTCAGCCAGACCACCCTCAAACACGTTCAGGAAGAAGCCGGCGATGAACTTCGCAACCTGCCGCTGGATGTCATTCGGCCAGGACGTTTCCAGCCGCGCTCGGTCTTCGATGAGGACAAGATGGCTGAACTGGCGGATTCAATCCGGTCCCAAGGTGTGGTTCAGCCGGTGGTCGTGCGCCCCATCGGCGACGGTGAATTCGAACTGATCGCCGGTGAACGCCGCTGGCGAGCAGCACAGATTGCCGGAATAGATCACATACCTGCTGTGCTCAGGGACGTTCCGGATGAAGTCTCGGTGGCGATGGCACTTATCGAGAATATCCAGCGCGAAGACCTGAATCCGCTCGAAGAGGCAACCGCCCTGCGCCGCCTCATAGACGACTTCAGCATGACCCACCAGGAAGCCGCCGACGCGGTGGGGCGCTCACGGGCCGCGGTGTCCAACCTGTTGCGCCTGCTCGAATTGATGCAGGAGGTCAAGGACATGATCGACATGCGCCTGATTGAGATGGGCCATGCGAGGGCCTTGCTATCGCTGGACGATCACCTCCAGGTACAGGCCGCACGAGAAGTGGTCAATAAGCGTCTGTCCGTGCGGGAAACAGAAAACCTGGTGCGCCGCCTTCAGCAATCCGACAGGAAAAAAGGCAGCCGGCGCCTGGACCCTGACCTCCTGCGCCTCCAGAACCGGCTGGGCGAGGCGCTCGGTGCGCGGGTCAGGATTCAGCACCAGGCCTCCGGTAAGGGAAAACTCGTCATCAGCTACAACAATTCCGACGAATTCGAGGGCATTCTCGACCGGCTCGACCTTTCTGAACGATAACCATCCTTTGCCGGAGCCGGCCATGCCGCTCATTGCAGAACGACCGGAGAAGGGTTCGGGTACCCGCAGACAGGACAATCATGCTGTCTGGAACAGATGATTAGCGCACAGGGATGTCTTGAGCGTGTCCTGTAAGGGTACCGGATCCCTTCTTCATACTCATGCCTCTGCTCACAGGCATGGCTGGCTCGTGCCAAACCATTAAATCCCATTGCCGCGCTTAATTAGTAAATGCTAAAATGAGCGGTCTTTGGCCGCGACTCTGACTGGTGCATGTCCTGACGGCTGATCGAAGTCAAAGAAAGAAGGACTACTGGAAGGTAAATTGAAAAGCCTGAGGATCCAGTCCCTGG
This sequence comes from uncultured Lysobacterales bacterium, assembly GCA_947258865.1. Lineage (GTDB taxonomy): Bacteria > Pseudomonadota > Gammaproteobacteria > Xanthomonadales > SZUA-36 > CAMYKC01. The sequence goes on along the minus strand of CAMYKC010000027.1, from coordinate 27,841 downwards.
CCGCCTTGACGCTGGCTTTGTTGTCGGCGCTGGCCGGTCCGGTAGCGGCATATTCGTCCCTGTTCGGCAGTCTGGCGGCGTATGTGCCCGGATTGTTTTTCACCGTGCTGGTGATGAGAAGGATTGGCAGCGACAGTGAGGCGTTCCTTCGCACGGCGGTGCTTGCCGAATTCGGCAAGCTCACCTTGACGGGAGTTCTCTGTACGGAATGGCTGGCGGTAGCGAGAACATCACCTCTGGTGAATACATCAGGCACCATTTGCAGAACCTGACCTTCGGGCAGCACGCCGATGGCACATGGGGTTTGGCCCACTCAGCCGAAGAAGCAACCGCCATGGGCTTCTGGGCTTTCCACGTGGATACGCTTTTCTGGGCCGTAGTACTCGGATTTTCCTTTTACTTCCTGTTCGGAAGCGTGGCAAGGAAGGCTAATTCCGGTGTACCTACGCGCTTCCAGTCAGCCATTGAAATAATTGTTGAATTTGTCGATACCAGTGTGCGCGAATCATTTCACGGCACCAGCAAATTTATTGCACCACTCGCCCTGACACTGTTCGTCTGGATCTTTTTCATGAACTTCATGGACCTGATCCCGGTTGACTGGCTGCCGTGGCTAGCAACGCAAGCTGGTGTTCACTACCAGAAAGTTGTTCCGACCACGGATGTGAACGCCACCATGGGCATGTCCCTTACCGTGTTTGTGCTCATACTGTATTACAGCATCAGGATCAAGGGAGTCGGCGGTTTTATCGCCGAGTTGACGGGACAGCCGTTCGCCTCGAACAGCCTGGCGGGAAAGTTCGTATTCTTCCTGCCAAACCTGCTTCTGGAAACCATTGCCCTGATCGCCAAACCGGTTTCACTTGGATTGCGGCTTTTTGGCAATCTGTACGCGGGCGAACTGATTTTTATCTTGATCGCACTGATTTTCACGGCAGGTTCCGGTTTTATCGCAGCAGGCCTCAGTTCTTTATTCGGCGAACATATCCCGGCCTGGTTTTGGGTATTGGCGACGGCCAGTGTTTTCGCTACTTTGTGGTTGAATCTCCAGGGCAAGCTCGACAACAAAAAGACGCTGTGGCTGTTACTGGTTGAAATGCTGCTGGTTGGCGGCCTTGCCTTTCTGGGCGGTCAGTTGATGCACTTTGCCTGGGCTGTGTTCCACCTGATTATCGTGACACTGCAGGCATTTATTTTCATGATGCTGACCATCGTGTACCTGAGCATGGCTCATGAACACCATTGATCGGCGACGAGTTTATTTTTTTGGGTTTCATTTTTTAGGCAAACAATCTCTGAGAACGGGAGTTATCGATGGAAACTGTAATTGGAATGACCGCAATCGCCGTAGCCCTGCTGATTGGCCTGGGCGCACTGGGCGTTGGTATCGGTGTGGGTATCCTGGGCGGTCGCCTGCTGGAAGGTTCTGCACGTCAGCCTGAACTGGCGCCGATGTTGCAGGGTAAGTTCTTCCTGGCAATCGGCCTGCTGGATGCTGTTGCGATGATCGGCGTGGGTATTGCGTTGTTCTTCACATTCGCTAACCCGTTTGTTGGACAGCTGCAGGCTGCCCTGGGCGGTTAGTTCGATTAACCGGCATTCGCCCGCCCGGTTTTCCGGGCAGGTAAACCGAACTAACCTAACGAAGTTGGTAACGAGGTAAGGCATGAACATCAATGCCACTTTAATATTGCAATCGATCGCGATGATGATCTTCGTGTGGTTCTGCATGAAGTTCCTTTGGCCGCCTTTGCTGAAAGCCATGGATGAGCGCCGCGAGCGCATCGCCGAGGGCCTGGCTGCTTCCGACCGTGCAGAAAAAGAGCTGGAAGCGGCGAAAGCCACAGTCGATCAGCAGATCCGTGAGGCCCGTGACAAGGCGGGTGAGATCGTTGACCAGGCCAGTCAGCGTCATTCACAGATCGTAGATCAGGCAAAAGACGACGCCATCGTTGAGCGCAACCGGCAGGTATCGGCTGCGGAGGCCGACATTTCCCAGGCAGCCAACCAGGCGCGGGAAGAGCTGCGCTCATCGGTAGCGAACCTGGCAGTGTTGGGCGCCTCCCGGATTCTCGAAAAGGAAGTCGACGCGGACACGCATCGTGAGCTGCTCGATAAGCTGATTGCCGAGATCTGACGATGAGCAGTTCATTACGGAAAAATTGGCATGAGTAGCCTGGCCACACTGGCACGGCCATACGCAAAAGCTGCATTCGAGTTGGCCCAGGGCGAACAGTCACTGGCCCAGTGGGATGACATGCTGAGCCTGGCGGGTGACATCGTTATGGAGACATCCATGGCAAGCCTGCTGGACAGCCCGCATGTGAGTAATGCCCAGGCGGTGAAAATCATCACTGATACTGCCGTGGATACCGAGGGTGAGGCATTCACTGCCCGGTTCAGGGATTTTCTTACCGTGCTGGCTGATAATGGAAGACTACCTCTGCTGCCGTATATCACCAGCATCTACCGCCGGTTGAGGGAAGAAGCTGAACAGCGCCTGAGGGTGAAGGTGGTTTCAGCGATTCCACTGGATGAAGACCAGTCCGCGCGGATGCGCGACGCGCTGGCTCGCCGCTTTGAACGTGAAATCGAGCTGGAAAATGAAATCGACGCCGGGGTCATCGGTGGCGCTGTGGTTTACGCCGGCGACCAGGTGATCGACGGCTCACTGCGCGGCAGGCTCCAAAAGCTGTCCAACAGCCTTGCGAATTAATTTTAAGGAACATAGACAATGCAGACGACATTGAATCCATCTGAAATCAGTGAGTTGATCAAAAAACGCGTTGAAGAACTGAACATATCAGCGGACACGCGCAACGAAGGCACGGTAGTCAGTGTCTCTGACGGTATTTCTCGCATTCACGGCCTCGAAGACGCCATGCAGGGCGAAATGATCGAGTTTCCAGGCAACACCTTCGGACTGGCGCTCAACCTGGAGCGCGATTCGGTTGGCACGGTGATCATGGGTGATTACGAGCACATCACCGAGGGCGACACCGTGAAGTGCACTGGCCGCATCCTCGAAGTTCCCCATGGCCACGGCCTGCTCGGCCGCGTGGTCGATGCGCTGGGTAACCCGATTGACGGGCAGGGTCCGGTCGACAACGATGGATTTGCACCGATCGAAAAAGTTGCGCCTGGAGTGATCTGGCGGCAATCGGTGTCGCAGCCGGTCCAGACCGGGCTGAAGTCGATTGACTCCATGGTACCGATCGGCAGAGGCCAGCGTGAACTGATCATTGGCGACCGCCAGATTGGTAAATCGGCCATCGCGATCGACACCATCATCAACCAGGTGGGCACGGGGATTAAATGCGTCTACGTGGCGATTGGACAGAAACAGTCCACAGTCGCCAACGTGGTGGCCAAGCTCGAAGAGCACGGCGCCATGGAGCACACCATCGTGGTCAATGCATCTGCTTCCGAATCAGCCGCCATGCAGTACATCGCCCCTTACTCCGGTTGCACCATGGGTGAATATTTCCGTGATCGCGGTGAGGATGCCCTGATCATCTATGACGATCTGACGAAGCAGGCCTGGGCCTATCGCCAGGTATCGCTGTTGTTGCGCCGTCCTCCGGGCCGTGAAGCTTACCCGGGAGACGTGTTTTATCTCCACTCTCGCCTGCTGGAACGGGCGGCGCGGGTCAATGTGGACTACGTCGAGAAGTTCACGGATGGAAAAGTCACCGGCAAGACCGGTTCACTGACTGCATTACCGATCATCGAAACCCAGGCGGGTGACGTTTCGGCTTTCGTACCGACCAACGTGATTTCCATCACGGACGGCCAGATTTTCCTGGAAACGGATATGTTCAATGCAGGTGTCCGCCCGGCGGTTCACGCCGGCTTGTCCGTATCCCGCGTGGGTGGTGCGGCCCAGACCAAGGTCATCAAGAAACTGGGTGGCGGTGTTCGACTGGCGCTTTCCCAGTACCGTGAGCTGGCTGCTTTTGCCCAGTTTGCTTCCGACCTGGATGAAGCGACGCGTAAACAGCTCGATCGCGGCCAGCGCGTCACCGAGTTGATGAAGCAAAAGCAATATAGCCCGATGTCCGTCGGCGAAATGGCGGTCTCATTATTCGCAGCCGATCGCGGCTACCTGGATGACGTGGATCTGAGCAAGATCGGTGCATTCGAAGCGGCTCTGGTAGACAACATACGGTCCTCCAGCGCGGAGCTTCTGAGCGCCCTGAATGACGGTGGCTGGGACGACGAGCTGGAGTCGCAACTCACCGCAGCCCTGGAAGACTTCAAAGCTACCGGGTCCTGGTAGGGTCCGGGTCGAGGGCGGTTGTGGCCGGCATCTAGAAACGAATTGGGAGCAAGCCGAGTATGGCAGGCGGAAAGGAAATTACCACCAAAATCCGAAGCATCGAGAACACCAGAAAGGTGACCTCGGCGCTGGAAATGGTTTCAGCCAGCAAGATTCGCAAGTCGCAAGACCTGATGAACGCGACCCGTCCGTATGCGCGCATGATTCGCCGCGTAATGGGCCACCTCAGCAAGGCAAATCCCGAGTACCGTCATCCGTTCACGGTGCGGCGCGAAGAAACCAAAAAGGTGGGCTATATTATCGTGTCAACAGACCGGGGGCTTTGCGGTGGCCTGAACACCAACCTGTTCAAGCTGGTACTGGGAAGCATCCAGGAATGGCAGGGCAAGGGTGCGGAAGTCAGCCTGGTCACGCTGGGTAAGAAAGCATCGGCGTTTTTCAAGAATATCAAAATCGAAATAGCAGCACACGCCAGCAACCTGGGCGAAAAACCACAGATTGAAGACCTGATCGGATCGATCAAAGTCATGCTGGATGCCTACAGGGAAAAAAATATCGACCTGGTGTATGTCGTGTACAACGATTTCGTCAACACGATGACACAACACCCGGTCCTCGAGCAGCTGTTACCTCTTCCGGATACGGATGACGAAGAAATCAGGGACATCTGGGACTACATCTACGAACCGGATGCAGAGGCGCTGCTGGACACGGTGCTTGTGCGCTACATCGAGGCTGACGTTTACCAGGCAGTTCTGGAGAACCTCGCATCAGAACACGCTGCGCGCATGATCGCCATGAAGAATGCGACGGACAATGCGGGCGAACTGATTGACGAGCTGAAACTGGTCTTCAACAAGGCCCGCCAGGCGGCGATCACGCAGGAAATTTCAGAAATCGTTGGTGGTGCGGCCGCGGTATAAAGCCGGCAATCAACAGGATTTTAAGCTTAGGAGTCAACAATGAGTGGTGGATTAATTGTTCAGGTGATCGGCGCGGTCGTCGATGCGGAATTCGCTCGCGACGCCATGCCCAGGGTTTTCGATGCCCTGACAGTGGACGGTACCGACATCATGCTGGAAGTGCAGCAGCAACTGGGTGACGGCGTTGTTCGCACCATCGCGCTGGGTTCTACGGACGGCCTGAAACGTGGCCTGAAGGTCACCAGTACAGGAGCAGCGATCATGGTTCCCGTGGGTGAGAAGACCCTCGGCCGCGTGATGGACGTGATGGGCCGCCCAATCGACGAAGCCGGTCCGATCGGTGAAGAAAAGCGCATGCCCATCCACCGCAAAGCGCCTTCCTACGAGGACCAGGCAGGTGGAAACGAACTGCTGGAAACCGGTATCAAGGTGGTCGACCTGATCATGCCTATCGCCAAGGGCGGTAAAGTCGGGCTGTTCGGCGGCGCCGGCGTGGGCAAGACGGTAGCCCTCATGGAGCTGATCCGTAACATCGCCATCGAGCACAGCGGCTTCTCGGTGTTTGCCGGCGTGGGAGAGCGAACCCGTGAGGGTAACGACTTCTACCACGAAATGAAGGATGCCGACGTACTGAATAAAGTAGCGTTGGTATACGGCCAGATGAATGAGCCACCGGGTAACCGGCTGCGCGTGGGCCTGACCGGACTGACCATCGCTGAGGAATTTCGTGACGAAGGCCGTGACGTCTTGATGTTCATCGACAACATTTACCGATACACGCTCGCCGGAACCGAGGTGTCCGCACTGCTTGGCCGCATGCCGTCAGCCGTTGGTTACCAACCGACGCTGGCACTGGAAATGGGTATCCTCCAGGAGCGCATCACCTCCACCAAGTCGGGTTCCATCACCTCATTCCAGGCCGTATACGTGCCCGCCGATGACCTGACGGACCCGTCTCCGGCCACCACATTTGCCCACCTGGACGCAACCCTGGTACTGAGCCGGGCGATAGCCGAGCAAGGCATATACCCGGCCGTGGACCCGCTGGATTCGACTTCACGGCTACTGGATCCGAACATTATCGGTACCGAGCATTACGAGGTGGCCCGTGGCGTGCAGTCCGTGCTGCAACGCTACAAGGAACTGAAAGACATTATCGCAATCCTGGGCATGGACGAGTTGTCTGAGGAAGACAAGGCAGTCGTAGCCCGGGCGCGCAAAGTAGCGCGCTTCCTGTCGCAGCCGTTCTTCGTGGCTGAAACCTTCACCGGTTCACCCGGCAAGTACGTTTCGCTGAAAGACACGATCCGCGGCTTCAAGGGCATCATCGACGGAGAATACGATCACCTGCCCGAGCAAGCCTTCTACATGGTGGGTTCGATCGAGGAGGCGGTGGAGCAAGGGAAGAAATTGGCGGCTGAGGCGGCCTAGAGAACTTCGGAAGAGGCATGAAACATACCATTCGATGTGACATCGTTTCCGCGCAGGAGGAAATATACTCCGGTGAGGCTTCCATGATATTTGCCACCGGCGCGGTCGGTGAACTCGGAATCAGCCCGCGTCATGCACCGCTGATCACCCAGCTCAAACCCGGGCCAGTGCGCGTGCAGCAGCCTGACGGCGAAGAAGCATTCTTTTTCGTCGGGGGCGGCATCCTGGAAGTGATGCCGCATATCGTTACCGTGCTGGCTGATACCGCGGTTCGCGCGGACGACCTCGACGAAGCCGCAGCCTTGCGGGCGAAGGAAGAGGCTGAACGCGAACTACAGGACCAGACAGGCGAAATCGAGGTGGCCGAGGCGCAGGCCAGGCTGCTCGAAGCGGCCGCGCAGCTGCGTGCCCTGGAGCAACTCCGCAAGAAGATGAGCCGTTAAGCACTGGTGGGAGCGGGCTATGCCCGCGAAAGAAAATAGGAAACGCCGGCTCGGGCAACCGCGCCGGCGTTTTCCGTCATCGACCAACCAAATCACCGTGATACTTTCGTGAAATTGTGTCTGTAAGTTCTTCTCATCGGCCATTACTGCATGGTTTGAGCCGAAAAATTTCCATAGATCAATATCAAAGGAGGTATGCATGAAATTCATTACCATAATTGCTTTTTTGGTTGTCAGCTTGACCACCAGCGGCCTGGCATTGGCAAAAGTAGGTTTTGGAGAGCTGTACTACGATGGAGACGTCGTTCGGACCGTGGTTCCGCCCGCCGCTGCACCGATGATGGGTCGGGATAACATCTACCCAATCATGGGTGGCGTGGATGGACAGCGCCCAGTCGCGGCGGTGGGTCCGGGTGACCGGGATTATCATGGCGGTCAATGGGCTGTATATGTCGCCATGTGGACGGTCGGCGTAGAACCTTATCTGCTGACTTCAGAGGATGAAGTTCTGGACGCGTATATGGACGGCGACATCAGTATTACCCGAATGATGGATGCTGACTTCAAGTGTCCAATCCAAAAACTTCCCAAAGGAAACTAGAACCGGTGATTTAAGCGCACGCTGGACGCCAGGTTAAGTCATAACAAAGCGTATCGCGCGCAAATTGTCTGGAAACGCCGGCCCGGTTACCCGGGCCGGCGTTTTTCATTGTATGCTCACCCACTGAATTCACCGCGATTGTGATTGGACCCTGAAGGAAAGAGTGATCGATTGGGGCAGATAGATGACGGACAGCACCATTCAATGTGACATCGTTTCCGCACGGAAAAAAATATTTTCCGGCAGTGTTTCGATGGTGATCGCCTCGGGAACCGCAGGCGAGCTCGGCATCACACCCCGTCACGCACCGTTGATCACGACGCTCAAACCGGGCCCGGTGCGGCTCGTGCTGCAAGACGGCGAGGAAACTATGTTCTTCGTTGGCGGCGGCATCCTGGAAGTGATGCCGCACATCATCACCGTGCTCGCCGATACTGCCATTCGTGCCGATGACCTGGACGAAGCCGCTGCGAAGCGATCGATAGAGGAGGCGAAGCGGGAACTGAGAGATCGTACCGGTGAAATGGAAATCGCGGAGGCGCAGGCCAAGCTTGTCGAGGCGCTGGAGCAGCTTCGGGCGCTGGAGCGCCTGCGAAAACGGGTCGAACACAAGTAATTAAGGGATAAGGAAAAATGAAGATGAGAAAGTACTGCAACGCGATATTACTGTCTTTCGCGCTTGCCATGGCAGGCTGCATGGGTATGCCCCAGGGCGTGGAGCCGGTAGATGAATTCGAACTCGATCGTTACCTGGGAAAATGGTATGAAATTGCACGGCTCGATCACTCCTTCGAGCGGGGGCTGGAACAGGTGACCGCGGAATACAGTCTGCGCGATGATGGCGGCGTGCGCGTCATCAACCGGGGGTATTCTGCCAAAGACGGAGAATGGAACGAGGCGGAAGGTAAGGCCTATATCGTCGAAAGTGAAGACAAGGGGTATTTGAAAGTGTCCTTTTTCGGACCGTTTTACGGCTCGTACGTTGTTTTTGAACTGGACAAGGAAAATTACGAGTATGCTTTTGTTTCAGGCCCGGATACGTCCTATTTGTGGCTGCTTTCCCGCACCCCGCAAATCAGCGATGACATCCTGCAATTGTTCAGGCAACGGGCGCGGGACCTCGGGTTCGAGGTCAAAGATTTGATCCTTGTCCAACAGGGATGAGCCGGTGGGGTGTGCTATGCAAATAGACCATATTAATATCAGCGCGCCGATGCAGCTTCTTGAAAAAGTCAGGGACTTTTACTGTGCCGTATTCGGGCTTGAAGACGGGTTCAGGCCGATTTTCCGGCAAAATGGTTTCTGGTTGTATTCCGGAGACAAGCCCATCATTCACCTGTCCGAGAGTGATGTGCACATCGCCAGTGAGGGGCAGGGCTGCCTCGATCACGTCGCCTTCCGGGCCAGCGGGCTACAAGCACAGATTGAGCGGCTCGAGTCGCAGCAGGTCGAATACCGCTCCAATCACGTGCCCGAACTCGACTTGACACAGCTGTTCTTTCGCGATCCGGCAGGTACGGGCCTGGAAGTGAATTTTCTTGAGGAGTCGTTGTAAATGAACGGGGTATCATCCACCGAATCATGGCTCCCAACAAATTTCTACGTGGCCTGACCCAATGGTTTCCGCATTAGAAGCACTGACCAGACTCAAGGAAGGCAACCGGCGATTCGTTGCCGGGACAGCCATGCGCGTGGCGGCGGCGGAACATTCAAGGCGAATTGAATTGCTGGACGACCAGGAGCCTTTCGCCATCATTTTGGGCTGTTCGGATTCCCGGGTTCCGGCCGAGATCGTGTTCGACCAGGGTCTGGGAGACCTGTTCGTCATCCGGGTGGCCGGCAATATCGTGGCCCCGTCCCAGATCGGCAGCATCGAATTTGCCGCCGACCGTTACGGCGTTCGTCTTGTCGTGGTATTGGGACATTCCGGATGCGGTGCGGTTATCGCTTCGCTCGAGGAACTGGAAAGGCCATCGGAAACCCCAAACAAAAGACATGCCCGGAATTGCGAGATACATTAATAATTATGCTCAGGAGTCAGAGTCAGATTTGGTCATCGTAGGAGCGGAATACGCTATGGAGACCGGGGCTGTGAATTTCTTCGACGGATTGCCCTGAGCCTGATCCCGGTTTTTAGTGACTGCCCGAAGCAGTTGCCGACCTGTCCGGGTTGGAGTCGTTCATGATGGCAATACGGATGCGTCCCCAGGGCGCATTCGGATTCAGTCTTATTGACCCTGGCCGGGGTTCGATACCCAGCAGTTCATAAGTGTTGTCCATTTCCGGGAAGTCATTATCCGTCACGTGATCTGCATAGAGTTCACTGAATACACTGAATCCGGTCAATTGATCGAGTTCGGTAAACAAATCCTTCGCGCGCCAGTTCCTGCCTTCCTCGAAACAGCATCCCTGCAAGCCGTCCAGGGCCGAGTCGAGAGATTGACGCCCCCCGGAAAGCGCGCGCAGGCGGGCATCGGCTTTCAGCATCATCGCAGCGCCGCTCCAGTAAACCCGCATCGTGGCGCCCCAGCCGGAGCGCGTGGCGTGGGCCAGGCTGCCGCCCTTCGTGGCGCGTTTTCCCCGCTCGAAACCTGCATTGAGTTTTTGCCAGGCTTGCTGCTCGGTCAAGCGGCCGTCCCGGGCCCTCAGAACATTCTGATAATAAGAGGCAAGTCCCTCCGACAGCCAGCGATCCTGGCTGGAGACGGAAGGCAATAAAAAGTGGCTGAGTTCATGGGTGGCGGTCCAGTCGGATCGAAACTCGCTGATGGGACGATTTTCATCAACATAGAAAATTGCTGCCGGTCCACCACCGCGAGTGACGTGCGCCCAGGGCACGGCTTCACGTTGCGCCCCTATGGCGGTGACCAGAATCTGCGGTGCAGTCTGCGGAAATCGGCCGTGAACAGAGACCACGCTGTCCGCTGATTCCTTGATCCAATGCGCCAAATCCTCCTGCTGACTTGACCCGAGCTGACCAAGCACGGCCACGCGAAGTTCAGTTCCAGCCACCGGCAACCGCCGTATCGGAAATCCTCCAACCGCTATTTTGGAGGACCAGGAAGCCGGCGTCCGATCCGGAAAGTAGCTGCGCCGGCCGGATTCAGCGATGCGTTCCTTCCACGGCGCCGAGAGCGAGATTCCTTCTGGCAAATCGGCTTTGATCCTGATCCGCCTCCGGTCATCATCCCGCCAGAACCAGAGGTCTCCGCTGGTAAGCAAATCGTCATCGATACGCAGCGCCAGCCGGTGGTCCTTTAGTTCGGCCGCCGCCCTTAAATCGACTCGCCACTCGACACAATCACCGGCATTCAGTCCCCGCAGACTCAGGCGCCCGACTCCGGACCGGTGATCGAGTTCCCGGCCATCGGAACGGACCCATTCCGTAAATCGTTCTGCTTTGGCGTTGCGGTACAGTTGCCGCGGCGGATCACCATCGAAACAGGCTTCGACAGTGACTGAACCCAGGTCCTCCGAAAATTCAACGCGATATTGATCTTCGCCGCTGGCAGTGAGCGGAAAAAGGAATAGAAAAAGAAGCAGTCTGGACATTGTTATCAAAGACCAGTATTCATAAAAAAAGCTGACAGAATTCGAGCGGTGATATTATCCTAATCAGCTGAGGCCCTTATCCAGGAAAGGCAGGACCATGAACAAGACAGCAGTTTGTTTGGCTATATTGATCTCTTTGTGCATCGCCCTGGCGGGAAACACCGCTGCGCAGGGTAAGAAAATGTACAGCTGGACCGATGAAAACGGCGTCGTGCATTTTAGCGATACCGAACCCCAAGGACAGGAAGCCCAAGTGCAGGACATGCCACAGGAGCCTGCGCCCGCTGCTGCAGCCAGTCCGTATCAGCAGCCCACCCCGGGTGAGCCGTCGGTAGCCGAGCAAAGGCGCCAGGAGATTGCACGGAAGAAACAGGAAGCACATGTAAACCGGGTTGTGACGGATGCCCAGTGTTCAGCCTGGCAAGCAGAGGTTGACCGCCTCGAACCGAACCGCCGGGTGTTTTTCACCAATGATCAGGGCGAGACAGAGCGCATGGACGACGTCGAACGCACCAACCGGGTCGCCGAGTTGAAAGGCCAGATTGCAAGAAACTGCAAGTAGAATCGGGTATTGGCCGTTTCTTTCGGGATACCGATCAGAATCAGTTTTTTGAGCGCGCCCCGGGCAACGAATTGAACATTTTTCAGGCCTGCGGATTTCTGTTCCTCGCGATAGGCGTTCTGGGAATCTTTTTACCGCTCTTGCCGGCTACGCCATTCGTGCTGCTGGCCGCTGCCTGCTTCGCCCGCTCTTCTGAAAAGTGGCATCGATGGATGCTGGCCAACGACACATTCGGCCCGATGATCCGGAACTGGGAGAATAATCGCTGTATTTCCTGCCGGGTGAAGCTGATCGGTATTGTTTCCATGATCCTGGTGGGCGGTTATTCCATAGTTTTTGCGGTCGAATCCCTCGGGTTGAAGATTTTCGGGTCAATCCTGGTGGCCGTTGGCCTCATCTTCGTGCTGACGATAAATACCTGCAAAGAAAAGGCCGGCTGACAGGCCGGCCTTAAAACAGATTTTAGGTTATGAATTACTCGGGGAACAGGACCTCCAGGATCACGTCTGAACCGTTTGTGACTTCCAGCCACAGACCGCGGGGATCGAAGTCCAGCAGTTCGCGTTCCTCTTTTTGCGGATCGCTGAATCTCAGCTTGCCCTTGAGGTTGTCGTCGTCCCCGTCATCGTCGGCGGCGACCTCGATCTGACCTTTCGCTTCTGTATATCCTTCGACAAAGAAGGGATACAAGCCGACGGGAACGCCCTTGATCTCCACCTCGAACTCGGTGCTGTTGTTTTTCTCAATGTAGCTGGCTTCACCCTCAGCTTCAGCAACGACGCCGGTATTTTCAAGGTCGACTTCAACTTCCATCTTTCCGTTGCCGTTACCGTTGCCGCTGTTGCCCTTTTCCTTCGCGGCCAGGACATTTTCACCGGATGTCAGCGCTGCGCCTGCTGCGTCGTGTAATTTGATCGGGCAATCACGGGGATCAAAAGTCAGGAGTTCCTTGCCTTCAGCTTCCGGGCTGCGGAACTGGGTGGCGCCTTCACCGTCAGTTACGGCCAGGACACCCACCGATGCTTCACACACCCGGATGTCGTAATCACCGTCGGGAATGTCTTCAGCGGAAACGTGGAAGTCGGAGCGATCCACGCGCTCCCAGAACATCGCTTTCCCCTTCCCGGTGATGTCTTCGCGAGCCGGTTCCAGGTCAACATCGAGCTTGACCGGCTTGGCGTTGTTGGGTGTGTCATCAGAGATACCACCGCTGCAGCGCGAGTTGTAGAGTCCGGCGAGCTTCTTTATGTCGAATTCGCCACTGCCGATGTCTTCACCGGTGTCGTAGGCTGCTGTCCCGTGATTGCAATTCTTGAAGGACAGGACGAGTGTGCCGACCTCGAAAACCGAAGCGTTGCCCGGCAGGTCGTCCTCCATGAAGCTGACCCCGTAAGCGGAGTAAAGCGTCATGACGACCTGGTCGCCCTCGACATGGCCTATGCCCATGTACCAGGCGGTGTCCGTATCGTCACCATAAGTAAACCAGTAGGCGACGGCTTTCTTATTGCCATCCTCTACCTGGTCTATGATCTGCAGGATAATGCCCTGGCTTTCCTGCTTGGGCTGATCCCACAGTCCGGAAAAATAGCGTGTCACCACCAGGTCGGCAGCCGATACCGGCGCCGTTGCAGCGATTGCCCAGATGAGCAAGAAAAAAGTAAAGAGATTACGAACCACGAAAGGATAATTTCTCATTGCGTTACTCCTTGAACTGCGATCGGACACATCCTTGCGTCTCGATCCCCTATAGTCGCAATTATAGCCAATAAAGCCGGTTTTTACCCGCTTGTCCAAAATTTCCGGCCATCTGCTACATTTAAAAGAATGTTCGACCCCCTTTGGGGCGGGTTCGAAGAGCAGGGAGTAAAGATGAAACACGCCTTATTGCATTCAGTGTTGCTGCAGTTCCTGTTGCTCGCCGCCTGCGACAGCAGGATTTCTTACGAGCCCGATGCGGATAGTGACGGTCATACGGCACCGACGGCAGCCACTGTCGCGGCAAACGCTGCCGTGTTGAATGAACTTGATTTTTCCGACCGGCAGGACTTCGAAGAGGCGACCAGGGGGCTGATTGCCTCCGATCCGGCACTGAAAATTGCCGCGGAAGACGGTACAGTCATTTGGAATCAGCCCGCATACGGCTTCATCGACGGTGAGTCGCCCGGCAGCGTCAATCCCAGCCTGTGGCGGCAGGCCAGTCTGAATAACATTCACGGTCTATTCCAGGTCACCAAGGGCATCTACCAACTACGTGGTTATGACCTGTCCAATATGACGATCATCGAGGGTGAGACCGGCTGGATCATCGTCGATCCGCTGACCGCGCGGGAAACAGCCGCCGCCGCTATTGCATTTGCGCGTCAACACCTGCATGCGCGTCCGATCGTTGCGATGATCTTCACGCATAGTCACCTTGACCATTTTGGCGGCGTGCTGGGCATTCTGACCGCCGAAGGAATCTTTGCGGAGAATATCCGTATCATCGCGCCTGAAGGTTTCATGGAGGCAGCGACCAGCGAAAACATCATTGCCGGCACAGCGATGGGCCGGCGCGCGATGTACATGTACGGCAAGCCTCTGTCGCGTTCCGAGCGCGGACACGTGGATTCGGGCCTGGGCAAATCGCCGGCATTCGGCACCTTTGGCCTGCTCGAACCTACGGAAATCATCGATCGGACGCCGCAAACCGTGATGATCGATGGAATAGAGTTTGTTTTTCAAAACGCGCCCGGATCGGAAGCTCCCGCGGAGTTGACGTTTTATTTACCTCATGTAAAGGCTTTCAACGGCGCCGAAGTCACATCGCACCAAATGCACAACGTCTACACACTGCGCGGCGCCAGGGTGCGTGACGCCCTGCGCTGGAGTAATTACATCGACGAATCGATTGAGCTGTTCGGTGAAGCAGAGATTTATCTCGCCAGCCACCACTGGCCCATCTGGGGTAACGAACGCATCATTCATTTTCTCGAACAGCAACGGGATACCTACAAGTATCTCCACGATCAGACCGTGCGTCTGTTCAACACCGGCATGACGCCTGGTGAAATAGCGGAGACGATAGAGCTCCCCTCATCTCTGCGCCAGTCGTTTTACAACAGAGGTTATTACGGAACCGTGAAACATAACGCGCGCGCCGTTTACCAGGGTTATCTCGGCTGGTATGACGGCAATCCGGCCAATCTCGATCCGCTACCGCCGGAAGAGGCGGGCAAGCGCTATGTCGAATCCATGGGCGGTGCCGCTGCGGTGCTGGAGAAAGCCCGGGCGGCTTACGAGGCAGCCGACTACCGCTGGGTGGCGGAGCTTCTGAACCACCTGGTGTTTGCCGATACCGGCAACAGGGATGCAAAAGTCCTGCTGGCCGCTACCTATGACCAGCTTGGCTACCAGGCCGAATCCGGACCCTGGCGCGATGTCTACCTGACCGCCGCCTACGAATTGCGGCACGGTGCGCCCGAAAAAGGACTGAACATATCTGCCATGGAGGACATCCTGCGTCGCACGCCTGTTGACCGCTTTTTCGACTCAATGGCCGCGCGGCTGAACGGCCCGGACGCAGAGGGTGTAGAGCTGCGGGTCAATTTCGTGTTCACCGACCTGGGACAAAGCCACCTGCTGGAGATCAGCAATGCGGTACTGCATCATTGGCCCTCTGACCCGGAAACGGAAGCAAGCGCCACGCTAAAACTTACGCATGACCTGTTCCTGCAGATGATCACGGGCAAGGCGGGCATGGCAGAGTTGCTGCTGTCCGACGATCTCGAACTGGCAGGCAGCAAGCTGGACCTTGTCAGGTTTTTCTCACTGTTTGACAAGCCGGAGGGACGGTTCAGTATCGTGACGCCCTGAAAATAGTGCAGGAGCGGGCTTTGCCCGCGATCCCGAATTCAGGGCGGGATGAAACAAGCGGCCGAGGTATCGGGTACCTGTGTGCTGGACACGCTCCGAGACATCCCTGTTCGCTCTTCATCTGTTCCCGACAGATGGAGGTCCAGCATCCAGGTACCCGATGCCTCACCCAGTCATACTGTTAATCGCGGGCAAGGCCCGCTCCTGCAAAGACTGCGGCTTTCTACAGGTATACCCAGGGGCGATTAAGGCGATCTTTTTGTTGGAAGGCCCGGATCTGGTCATCCTGTCTCAGGGTCAGGTCAACCGGGTCGAGGCCGTTCAGCAGCATATCGGCATCCGAGTCGCCGATATCGAAATGGACGATGAAATCGTCCGTGGCCGTTATGGTTCGCTTCGCCAGATCGATGTGCAGCTTGTGTTTCTGCGGATCCTCGTCGATGTAGCAAAGAATCTGCTCGATCAGCTCCGAAGGCAGGCTGATGGGAAGAATCCCGTTGGCGAGACAGTTGCTGCGAAAAATGACGCCGAATGAAACCGCTATGATCACCCTGATTCCGTACTCAGCCAATGCCCAGACGGCGTGTTCACGGGAAGAACCACAGCCGAAATTTATTCCGGAAAGCAGGATGCTCGCGCCCTGGTAGCGCTCCCGGTTCAACACGAAATCCGGATTCGGAACCCGATTTTCCCGGTCCAGGTAGCGCCAGGCGGCAAACATGCCATCTGACAGGCCGTGCCTGGAAACCCGCTTCATCTCCACCGAGGGGATAATCGCATCGGTATCGATATTGTTCCTTACCAGAGGAGCAGCAACACCGGCATGTGTGGTGAATTTCCTCATGCCGCGCTGCCCTGCGGGCGGGTGGATTCCGCCAGTTCGACATCCCCGGCTTCGGTGATCTTGCCGGTGCAGGCAGAGGCGGCAACGGTCAGCGGGCTGGCCAGATGGGTGCGGGTGCCCGGGCCCTGGCGGCCCTCGAAATTTCGATTGGTAGTGGAGATGACTCGTTTGCCCAGCCCAAACGTCTCACCGCCGGCATAGAAGCACATCGAACATCCGGACTCGCGCCACTCGAAGCCAGCTTCAGTGAAGATCCGGTCCAGGCCCTCTGCTTCGGCAGCCGCTTTTACCGTCGTTGAGCCCGGAACGACGACGGCCCTTACGGCCTCGGCCACGTGCCTGCCCCGCAGGTATTCAGCCGCCGGGCGCAGGTCGGAAAGCCGGGCGTTGGTGCAGGACCCTATGAACGCCGCGTCCACGGGAATGTTCTTCATTGGTTCCCCCGGTTTCAGGCCCATGTAGTCGAGTGCACGAATCATGGCTCTTCTCCTGACGGGATCCCGCTCTTCATCCGGCTCGGGGACACAGCCGTCTATCGAGACAGTGTGTTGAGGACTGGTTCCCCAGGTTACCGAAGGCTTGATCTCTGCGCAATCGATCATCAACTCGGCGTCAAAATGCGCATCTGCGTCGGAGATCAGGCTTTGCCAGTGCGCAGCAGCATTTTTCCAGGCGGCTCCTCTTGGTGCATAAGTTCGTCCGCGTGTGAACTCGATGGTCTTTTCGTCCGGTGCGACCAGGCCGGTAAAAGCGGAAAACTCCACGGCCATGTTGCATAAGGTCAGGCGCGCTTCCACCGACAGAGAATCAATGGCCGGGCCGGCAAATTCGACGGCGTGGCCATTGCCGCCGGCCGCGGTGAAACGCCCGATCAGATGCAAGATCATGTCCTTGGCGGTCACGCCCGGCTTCAATTCACTGGTGAACGTCACGCGCATGTTGCGGGGTTTACGAATCCGCAGGATCCCGGTGGTGAGAGCATGTTCGGCATCGGTGGAGCCGATACCCCAGGCAAGTGCACCGAGACCGCCCAGCGAGCAGGTATGACTGTCGGGGCAGACCAGGGTCAAGCCGGGCAGTGCGATCCCCAACTCGGGCGAGATCACATGCACGATGCCCTGGCGCTTGTCCCCAATGTCGAATAGCTGGATGCCGGCGGCTTTTGCCTCGGCACGCGTGGTCTCGATGAATTCACGGCCACTGGGCATCAATGTGTCGTCGCCCCGGCCTGGAAAAGTGTCCACGATGTGATCCATCGTCACGAACACATGGGAAGGCATGCGAATGTGGCGATTCTTTCCGGTGATGCTTTGCAGCGCAATGCTGCCGGTTCGTTCGTGCAGAAATATCCGGTCGATGTACAGCAAGGCCTCACCATCGCCAAGGTCGGCCACGGTGTGCAGATCCCACAATTTGTCAAATAAGGTCTTCCCCATCGGAGCGATTCTAGGTGAACGGATGCAACTATAAATGTTTTATACATATAACATTAGTATTTGATGTTATTTGACCAAGGTCGTTGAACATCCGGGCCACGGTTGCTGAAATGGCTAGATTGAACTGACGAGCTGCTAATTCATGACACCCGAAATCATAGTGCTCTCCCTGTCGGCAGCCGCTATTGCGTTCGTGCACACCCTTCTCGGTCCTGACCACTATTTGCCGTTTGTCGCGATGGCGAAAGCACGCGGCTGGAACACCGCGAAGACATTGCGTGTCACGCTGATGTGCGGGTCGGGGCATCTGGCGGGCTCGGTCTTGCTTGGCCTGCTGGGCATTTTTCTTGGGCTACAACTTTCATCGCTGGCGTGGCTGGAAGGCATTCGGGGTAACCTGGCAGCCTGGTTGTTGGCCGGTTTTGGTCTGGCCTACACTGCATGGGGCCTGCGCCAGGCTTATCGCAATCGACCTCACTCGCACTGGCACAGTCATGGTGATGTTACGCACGACCATACACATACCCATCATCAGGATCATGCCCATGTCCATCGGAACGAAGGACGAGCGAGGTCATTTACGCCCTGGCTGATTTTCATCATTTTTGTACTGGGTCCCTGTGAGCCATTGATTCCGTTGTTGATGTACCCGGCGGCGCGCGAGAGCGTAGTCGGCGTCATAATGGTCTCGACAATTTTTGGCCTGGTGACCGTTGCGACCATGATCCTGGCCGTTTCCCTGTCTGTCCTTGGTCTTAAAAACTTCAAGCTCAAATCATTTGAGCGTTATGGTCATGCAATTGCCGGCAGCGCCATCCTGGCCTGTGGTCTTGGCGTTGTATTTCTCGGAATATAGGTAAAAACGTGAGTGCTGAATACCTGGCGATAGACGCCGTAGTCAATATCTGGACACCCGAAGCGATTTCCCACCGGCCCGACTGGACGGATGAATTCTTCATTGGCAAGGTCAAGGGCTCGCATGACAGCCGCGGCATCAGCCTGGAAGCAATGATCGCCCAGATGGACTCTGCCGGAATCGGGCGCGCCTTTCTGGTGGCTGCGAAGACCGGCCGTCCGGGTTTGCCCGGCAGTTACCACATGCCACCGGAAGTCGTGGCAGACGCAGTTGCCGCTTATCCAGACCGCTTCTCCGGCCTGATAGGGCTGGATCCATACCAGGGCATGGACGGAGTCCGGGCGCTGGAAGAGGCAGTGACCAACATGGGCTTCATCGGCGCCCACATGTATCCGCACTGGTATGAATTGGCGCCCAATGCGGCGAAATGGTATCCCTTTTACACCAAGTGCATCGAGCTGGATATCCCGGTGCAGATGCAGGTGGGCCAATCACTGATTTATTCGAGAGAGCAGCGCTGCCGCTCCGTTGGCCGGCCCATTTACCTGGATGACATCGCCTGCGATCTGCCGGAATTGAAGTTGATTGGCACGCACGTGGGAATTCCCTGGGCCGACGAGATGATCGCCATGGCCTGGAAGCACGAAAATGTCTATCTCTGTACCGATGCGCACAGCCCGAAATACTGGCCAGAATCGGTGGTGAAGTACATCAATTCCTACGGGCAGAACAAGGCCATTTTCGGGTCGGATTTCCCTGTGCTGCAGTTCAAGCGAACCGTGGACGAAATCGACGCCTTCGGCCTGAAGCCAGAAGCGCGCCGCAAATTCATGCGCGACAACGCGATCAGGCTATATGGCCTCGACCAGGAGTAGAGGGCCGTGACCGCACCCCTGGATGGCGTAAAAATTGTCGAGATGACCAGCGTGGTCCTGGGTCCTTATGCCTGCCAGATGCTGGGTGACCCGGGCGCGGACATTATTAAGATCGAGCCGCCTTCCGGCGATACGAATCGTAACCTGGGACCCTATCGAAACCACCCCGACATGGCTTCGCTTTTCGTTGGCTGCAACCGCAACAAACGCAGCCTGGTGCTGGACCTGAAGTCGAAGCGCGGTAAGGCGGCCGCGCTGAAAATTATCGAGGAAGCCGATGTCCTTGTGCATAACTTCAGGCCAGGCGCCATGCAAAGACTGGGGCTGGACTATGAGGCGGTCAGGGATGTAAATCCCGAGATCATCTACTGTGCAACATATGGTTACAGCTAAAAGGGTCCTTACGGTAACAAGGGCGCGCTGGACGATTCCATCCAGGCCGCCAGCGGCATCGCCGCTTTGAACGAGATGGTGCTGGGTGAACCCCGTTACCTGCCGACGGTCGTGGCGGACAAGACGACCGGCCTGTTTGTGGTACAAGCTGTGCTCGCGGCACTGTTCCACAAGGAGCGCAGCGGTCAGGGTCAGGAGATCGAGGTGCCGATGTTCGAGTCCCTCACTTCATACGTGATGGTGGAACATCTCTGGGGTCAGACGTTCGAGCCGCCCGCCGTAGCGCCGCCCATAGCCAGCCCCGGAAAAATCCTTCCTCGGTGAGAATGCCCATTAGCACACCAGTTGAACTCATCAGCGCTATGTTGAGGAAAGTTTTATTCCAGTCAGCTCCGCTGGTGTCGGTAGCTCCAGCTGCGAGAGCAAAACCTGCAATCAACCCCAGAACGATGACGGGATAGGCCACGGCGACTACATAGCTTTGCTGATTGCCCCAGGTCAGCCCCATCTCCTGGCGGGAAAATTTCTGCAGGTACCAGAAAATGGCGGTTAGCGGAAGCAGGGGCAGGGCGCTGAAGGTGGTATAACCGCTGGCGTCCATGCTGGTCGTGATTGCGATCGCAGCGATTACACCGATTAATGCGGGTCGGAAGGAACGGTTCATGGCATAAAGCGTATACCGCTCGCGGGGAGGGAGCATGTGGAATAAGGACTGGTTAAGGAGTCTCGCCTGCCTGCTCCCGCCTACGTATGGACGGCGTTCGAGCAGCACTTTTTTCGGCTGCGCCTCAGAAACGCAAGCGCCACATGCCGATACCGCTCATCAGCAAGATGAGTAACAATAGACCCAGCCGGTTCAGGGTCGGAATTTCAACCTCAGGCTCCGGTATCAGGAGTAACATAGGATCCATCTCACTGGGATCGCCATTGCCATCCGGATCGGGATCGTTACCATCGGTCGAGCTGTCCGTAACCGGCGTTCCGGCGGCGGTAATCGCGTTGGCGGTGGCAAGGTTAATGAAAGGGGCATGTTGATCGATTGGCTCTACCGTCAGACTGAAAGAAACCTGGGCGGTCATGCCGGGGCTGAGAGAGTCGATTCCCAGCAAAAGATCAATGTCGGTGTCGCCGTCGAAGCCCGGATTGACGCTCAAATCCGGACTCGCCAAATCAGAGATGATAATGATCGCCGGCACAGAAAAGACCGCGCGCAGATCGTCGCTGACCTGGACATTCGTCAATACCACGTTGCCCAGATTCTCAAGGTACATGGTGAGCGGTATAGTGAAAGTTTCGTCGAAGTTGTCAGTAACCGGCCCTGCTTCCTTGGCGATACCGAGGACGGTTCGCTCGGTGAAGCCGATTTGTGTGGGCGTGTCTTCAACACCCGGCAAATTGGGATTGCCATCGCCATTGGGGTCGGGGTCATTGCCGGCGGCCGATCGATCCGAGGTCGGTTGGCCCCCGGCATCGGTTGCGCTGGCGATGGCGGTATTGCTGAACGGTCCAATAGAGCCGTTGGGCGCGAATGTCAATTCAAAGCTCACACTCGCAGTCTCACCGATCGCCAGCGTATCAGTCCCGCTCAGCAGGTTGATCGAGCCGGCCCCGTCAAAGCCCGGGTTGACGCTCAGGCTGGATGAGGCCGGCGGGCCGGTTACGAACGTCGCCGGTGGCGGGAAGGTCGTGAGCAGATCGTCGCTGATCTGGACATTGCTCAACACCACGTTGCCCAGGTTCTCGATCACCACCGTCACGGTCGTCGTAAAGGTGCCGTCACCATTGTCGATGGAGGCGGTTGCATCCTTGGCAGCGCCGATGACCGGCTGCGCGTCAAAGCTGATCGGCGTGGGGTCGTCTTCGCCGAGCCCGCCGGGATTGCCGTCACCATTGCTGTCGGTGGTCGTGCCGTTGTCCGAACGGTCGGCACTGGTGCCGCCGCCCGGACCGCTGGCCTGCGCGATCGCCGCGTTGTCGAATGGGCCGGCCACGCCATTGGGCTGGAAGGTGAGTACAAAGCTCACCGCCGCGGTTTCGCCAACGGCCAGATTGTCGGCGCCGCTCAGCAGCTCGATGTCGGTACTGCCGTCAAAGGCCGGATTGACGGTCAGTGTCGTGCTGCCGATCGCCGACACGCTGAAGGTGGCGGGCGCGGGGATAACCGCGTCGAGATCGTCGCTGATGGCCACGCCACTGAGCACGACATTGCCCAGATTTTCCACCGTCAGCGTGACGGTCGTCTGGAAGCTGCCCCCACCCAGATCGATGGCGGGCTCAGCCGTCTTGGCCGCACCGATCACCGGGTTCTCGGCAAAGGTGATCGGGCTGGGATCATTCTCCTCCGGATCGCCCGGATCGCCGTTGCCATTGGCATCCGCTTCCGTGCCGTTGTCAGACAGGTCGCTCGTCGTCTCACCACCAGGGCTCTGCGCCGCGGCCGTGGCCGAGTTGAGGAACGGCCCGGGCAGCGTTTGCGGATCGAAGGTGATGTCGAAGCTGACCTGCGCGTTCACGCCAACCGCCAGGTTGTCGGTGCCCGCGAGGAGATTGGTTTCGCCCGCGCCGTCGAACAGGGGATTGACGGTCAGTGCAGCGCTCAAGACATTGTCGACCGTGAACGTCGCCGGAGCCGGGAACGTCGCGCTCAGATCATCGACTGCCTGCAGATTCTGCAGCACCACGTTGCCGAGGTTCTGTACCGCGATGGTCACCGTCGTGGTGAAGGTGCCGTTGCCGTTGTCGAGCGTGGCACCGACGGCCTTGGCCACACCCAGGACTGGATTTTCCGCGAAGTCAATGACCGTCGGATCATTCTCCTCCGGATCGCCCGGATCACCGTTGCCGTTGGCATCCGGCTGACTGCCGGCATCGGACAGGTCGCTGCTCACGGTTCCCCCGGGCCCGGCGCCGCTGGCCTGCGCCGAGTTGAGGAACGGCCCCGGCAACCCGTTGGGATCGAACGTCAGATCGAAGGTCACGCTGCCCGACTGCCCGACCGCAAGGGTGTCGCTGCCGGCCAGCAGGGCCGGGATCGCGGCCCCGTCGAACGCAGCGTTGGCGGCCAGGGTCGCGCTGGTCAGGTTGCTGACGGTGTAGGTCGATGGTGCGGGAAACGCCAGGCTGAGGTCGTCGATCACCTGGACATCGCTCAGCAGCACGTTGCCCAGATTGGCCAGCGTCACCGTGATCGTCGTGGTGAACGTGCCGTCGCCATTGTCGGTCGTCGGGGAAGCGGCCTTGGCCACGCCCAGGACCGGCTGTTCCACATAGCTGATCGGCGTTGGGATGTCTTCGTCCGGAACGCTCGGGTCGCCGTCGTCATTGGGGTCCGGGTCATTGCCGGAGTTCGAGCGGTCGCTGGTGCTGGCACCGCCCGGGCCCACCGCGCTGGCGATGGCGGTGTTGAGGAACGGCCCGGGCAAGGCCCCGGGATTAAAGGTGATGTCGAACGCCAGCGTCGCTGACCCGCCCACCGGCAGAACATCGGTGCCGGCCAGCAAATCGGTGTCAGAAGTGCCGTCGAAGCCCGGGTTGGTGGTCAGGGCGACACTGTTCAGGTTGGTCACACCGAACGTCACCGATGCCGGGAAGGTCGCCGTCAGATCGTCGGTGATGGCCAGATCGTTGAGCACGACATTACCCAGGTTTTCGACCAGCAAGGTGATGGTGGTGGTAAAAGTGCCATCGAGGTTGTCGATCGTTGGACTCGAAGACTTGGCGATGTCGACTACCGGATTTTCGACAAAAATGATTGCGGTCGGGTCGTCCTCTCCCGGACCGCCCGGATCCCCGTCACCGCTGCCGTCCGTCTCGGTACCGCTATCGGAACGGTCGCTGGTCGGTGTGCCTGCCGGGCCGGTGGCATCGCCGAGCGCCGTGTTGCTGAACGGTCCGGCAAGGCCGTTGGGATTGAATGTGATATCAAAGGTCACGGTCGCCGTGCTCGCGACCGGCAGGCTGTCGCTGCCCAGCAGCAAGTCGATCTCGCTGACACCGTCGTAGGCGGGATTCAGACTCAGGAACGGGCTGGTCAGATTGGCCACACTCACAGCCGCTGGCGCCGGGAAAGCCGCACCGAGATCGTCGCTGACCTGCACGTCATTCAGGGTGACGTTGCCCAGGTTTTCCAGCGTCAGCGTGATCGTGGTCGTAAAGCTGCCATCGCCGTTGTCGGTCGTCGGACTGGCCGCCTTGGCAACGCCGAGCACCGGGTTCTCGATGAAGGTGATGGGCGTCGGATCGTCTTCCCCGGGACCACCGGGATCACCGTCAGCGTTGGGATCCGGGTCACTGCCACTGTCCGACTGATCGGTGGTGGGAGCGCCAGCCGGCGACATGGCGCTGGCGACCGCCGTGTTGCTGAACGGTCCGGTCAGACCGGCCGGGTCGAAGGTCAGGTTGAAGCTCACCGTCGCGCTCTGCCCCACGCCGAGGCTGTCCGTGCCGAGCAGCAGATCCGGATTGCTCAGACCATCGAAAACGGCGTCTAAGTCGAGTGTCGGGCTGGTCGGGCTGGTCACCACGACCGTCGCCGGCGCCGGGAAAGCCGCGCTGAGATCATCACTGATCTGCAGGTCTTGCAGAATGACATTGCCGAGGTTTTCGACCCGCAAGGTGATCGTCGTGGTGAACGTGCCATCGCCATTGTCGGTCGTCGGGGAAGCGGCCTTGGCCACGCCGATTTGAGGTTGCGCTACAAAACCGATCTGAGTTGGATCGTCTTCTCCGATTCCACCCGGATCGCCGTCTCCGCTGGCATCCGGCGTGTTGCCCTCGTCCGAGACATCACTCGTCGGGGCGCCGCCCGGACCGACCGCCTGACCGCTCGCCGAGTTCGCGAAGGGCCCGCTGAGCACATCGGGATCGAAGGTCAGATCAAAGGCCACAGTGGTCCGCTGCCCGACGGCCAGCACGTCGGTCCCCAGCAGTAAGTCCGTGTCACTGACGCCGTCGAACGAGGGGTTCGCGCTCAGCAGCGGACTGGTCACGTTGGCCACGCTGAACATGGCCGGTAGCGGATATACGACACTCAAATCGTCGCTGACCTGCACCTCTTGCAACACCACGTTGCCGAGGTTCTCCAGCGTGATCGTGACCGTCGTGGTGAAGGTCCCGTCGAAATTGTCGACCACGGGTCCCGCCTGTTTGGCGATACCGAGGACCGGATCGGCTGCTGCTGCCGCCGTCCCACCGTTGCCGCTGTCGTCCGTGTTGTTGCCCGGGTCGGGGTCCGCCTCGGCCGCGTTCGCCGCCGCCACATTGTCGAAGGCGCCCGCCGCATCGATCGTCGCCAGCACTGTAATCGTCTCGCTGGCACCGTCGGCCAGGCTGGCCAGCGTGCAGGGCAGTGCCGTGCAGGTGCCCAGCGGTGTGCTGCTGACGGTATCGATCGTCAGGTTCGTCGGCGTGTCGCTGACCGTCACCGCGGTCGCCGTACTCGGCCCGCCATTGCTCACCACCAGGGTGTACTGGACGGTCTGGCCGACCGTGTATGGCCCCGCCGTGTCCAGCGCTTTGGTCAGCGCGACGTCGGCGCCGGTGAGGTTGGTAAACGTACACAGGATGCCTTCTGCGGCATCGTAATCGATCGCGACCTGGCGCTGGCCGAGATCGACGACGGAACCACTGTCGTCGTCTCCCTCGCAGACAATGCTGTCGAGAACGAACGGCGGCGTGGCCGCTTCGGCCACGGTGTAGATTCCGGGGGCCGGAGAGTCAAAACTGATGTTGTCGCTGAGGGTTGGCGATGTATCGACATCGAGCGTAAAACTACCCAGGTCACCGCTGAACGAAAAATCGGTGCCGTCGGCCGGACTCGCTGACTTCACGATTGTAATCGAGCCTGACCGCAGGTTGCTGAACTCGCAGTGAGTCGTGCTGCTCGCGGCAACCGTAATTCCGGTAACGGTGGACCCCGACACGGTCCCACCGTCGCACATTGCTTCCGTGGTGGTCCATCCGGCCTGAGCCGCCTCGGCAACGGTGTAGGGTCCGCCTTGGGGCACGCTGATCGCATTGCTGCTGTTGCCGTTGACGATCACTGTCTCGTTGATCGTGACGGGAGATCCCTGTTCGGTGCCGGTACCCGAGACCGAAAAACTGAAGGAGGTCGCTGCCGAAACGGCATCATCCGGAAATGCCCTCTTCGTGATCTCTATGAAGCCACCACCGAGGTAGCCAATGCAGTCTTTCGGATCGGAATTGGGCTGAGACGAAGGAAAGGAACAGAAGTTGGTCCGCACCCAGCCCGCCGGGATGTCGCCGGTATCCACCGTGCAATTCACAACGGTGTCCTCGGGGAAATCGTCGCCGCCGCTGAATGGATCGGTATTTTCCGTCGTTCCGGAACATGAGCTGGCCCCGCCGCCGATCAGCGCCGAATTTCCGCACCGATCAGGCTGACCCGAGCAGGAATAGAAGGTTGGGCCGGCGACCAGGCTTCCCGGGTTGCCGCCCACGCTGGCGCACAGCGCGTAATCGATATCGCCCGCGGCGTCTCCATCTAGATCGAAGAGGACACACGCATCACCCGTGTTGGCGCCGGAAAAGGAATTATCGTCCCAGGAGAATTTAACCTCAAATGAGGCCGGGAGGCCGGACTCATCGATACACAGTTGAGTGATATCAGACTGGCCGTCACCCGCGGGGTCGTTCGGCCCGTTAACATCGTTGGTGCATACGAGCTGGGCCTGGGATGAGGTGCAAAGAAAAAGAAAGACCAAGCCGCACAGGTAATACATGCGTTTCCGAAAAAGTGAAACAGAGAAATACAGCGCCATATATGTCCCTGATATTTTAATGTCTGTCCTTGGCTTTGTCGCAGTATACAGCATCGGGTGTTTTGGAGCGCTTCCGGTCAGGTCCCGGCACCCACATTTTCCACAGTGGAGTCAATAACTATTGTGAAGTTGGGTTTCACTCTGAATCAAGAATTTGCTGGTACACTACTTTACCGCCAAACAGCGTCATCGCCACGCGGGCTTCGATTATCTCGTGGACTGGAATCTCGAACAAGTTGCGATCAAGTACGATCAGGTCGGCCCGCTTCCCGGTTTCGATCGAACCCTGATAATCTTCCAGGCTCATCAGGTAAGCGCCATTGATCGTGTAAGCCTCTATCATAGTGGCCAGGTCCATCCGTTCATTTTCGTTCAGCTCGGGTACCGCATTGCTGTAGGGATCCCGGCGGGTGACCGCCACCTCGATGGCGTGCAGGGGATTCAGGTCGGTGACGAAATAATCGCTGCCGCCGACAATCCGCCCGCCCGTTTCCCTGATGCTTCTGATCGGGTACATACGCCAGACCCGCTCTTTACCGAGGATCGGGACGTCCAGTTCGGTAACCGAGGGATCGGGATAGGCCCAAAGCGACTGGAAGGTGGCGCTGACATCCAGTTCGGCAAAACGTGGTATATCGGCCAGGCCCACGAGTTGCAGATGCACGATATGATGCCGGTTATTGCTGTGGCCATTGGCTTCGCGCATGGCTTCGAAACCGTCCAGCGCCATGCGGATTCCGCCATCACCAATGGCGTGGACATGCACCTGCAGCCCCATCGCGTCGAATCGGGTTAAGCAATTGTTGACCTTGTCCTGGCTGTAGAAACGGGGACCCAGGCCGAATCTTTCATCATTGTACGGTTCAAGCAGGGCAGCGGTACCGGATTCGATCACACCATCCATGTAGATTTCTACGGAATCGACATTCAGGTTGGGGCGCCGCCATTGTTCGCGCTGTTGCAACAGGTCATAAACGCCGTCGTCGAAGCTGCCTGAATGCCAGCCGATTCGCGA
>CAMYKC010000026.1:14170-32418 GCA_947258865.1 uncultured Lysobacterales bacterium | reverse complement strand
GCGAAGGCTACAGCGACAGCCTGCCCGGCATTAAACGCAGGCTGATCCCCATGCACTCGATGATGGTCGTCACTGAACCCCTCAGTGTTGAGCAAATCGGTCAGCTGCGGTTTGAAAAACGCTATACCTTTGGAAACCTCGACCACATGGTAACTTACGGGCAACTGACAGCAGACCGGCGTATAGCCTTCGGCTGCCGTGGCAGCTACCACTATGGCTCCGGAATCAAGCAATTCAGGTCCGACGACCCGGAGTTTGAAGTCGTCCGCAAAACGTTGCTGCGGTTTTTCCCGGATTTGAGGGGGATTGGATTCACTCATTCCTGGGGCGGCGCGATGGGTGTCACCCGTTCCTTGCGGCCTTCGATCAATTACGACCATGAATCGGGCCTGGGCTGGGCTGGCGGTTATTTCGGGAACGGTGTCGGCGCCGCAAACCTCGCGGGCAGGACGATGGCAGATCTCATCACGGGCCGCGATACGGAACGCGTTCACACGCCCTGGGTAAATCCGGCCGGATTGCGCGGGAAATGGGAACCTGAACCCATCAGGTGGCTGGGCATCAAATCAAGGACGAAACTCATGCAGCTCGCAGACAGCACCGAATATCGGGACAGTGCGATGGCGCCGGCAATCAGCAAAACCCTGGAAACACTGTTTCCCTGATCAGCGAGGCTTGCAGAGTCCGTGGCGTCGATAGAATGAAAGCAATTCATCAGAAACAGGAACACACCAGCTCTTACTATGCCGCGACCGTCAACGAGGTCACCGATTACCCGGAGCTCGAAGGCGGTGTTACGGCGGATATCTGCGTGGTGGGCGCTGGCTTCACCGGCGTGGCCACGGCGCTGACGCTGGCTGAACGCGACTTTTCGGTCGCTCTGATCGAGGCCAACCGGGTCGGCTGGGGCGCCTCCGGACGCAACGGCGGGCAATTGATCAATGGGATCAGCGGACTTTCCAAGGTCCGGAAAAAACATGGTGAAGGGGTCGAAGACATGCTGTGGGAGCTCCGCTGGCGCGGCAATGACATCATTCATGACCGCGTGGCAAAGTACGGCATCGAGTGCGACCTGAAAAACGGCTTCGTCGAGACGGCCATCAAACAACGGCACCTGGCCGATCTGGAAGAATATGCCGAGCAGATGGAGCGGCATAATCATCCTTATAAGTACGAACTGTGGGACCGGGCGACTACATCTGCAAACCTGGGCACCGACGCCTATATTGGCGGCTTCGTCAGCTACCGTGATGGTCACCTGCACCCGTTGAACCTGTGCATCGGTGAAGCCCGTGCCGCCAGCGGCCTGGGGGTGAAAATCTTTGAGCAGTCGCTCGTCACCGGAATCGAACACGGTGCCCGTCCGAGAGTAAGAACAGCCAGGGGCCACGTGGATGCCGATTCGGTGGTGCTGGCCGGCAACGCTTATCACCTGCTCGAGTCGCGACATCTGTCCAACCTGACCTTTCCCGCGGGCAGCTACATTATCGGAACCGAAGCGCTGCCCGACGAACTCGTCAACGAGATCAACCCGTTGGACCTTGCGGTCTGCGACCTGAACGAAGTCGTGGACTACTATCGCCTGTCCGCTGACAAACGAATGCTCTACGGCGGGCGCTGCAACTATTCCGGGCGCGAGCCCGAGAGCATCAAGGCTTCGATCCTGCCGCGGATGCTCCAGATTTATCCCCAACTCGAGGACGTTCGCATCGACTTCGAATGGGGCGGCATGATCGGGATCGTCCTGAACCGAATCCCGGCGCTGGGCCGGATCAACGGCAACGTGTACTACTGCCAGGGATACTCAGGCCACGGCGTCAACGCCACCCACATCATGGGCGAGCTGGTTGCGGACGCCATTGGCGGTACGATGGAGAAATTCGACCTGTTCGCCGGCATGAAGCATTTCCGGATACCCGGATCCCAATGGATGGGCAACCAGATCATCGCGCTCGGCATGCTATATTTCCGGCTCAAGGACATGCTATGAAGAATCCTTTGAGCGCGGAGTGCAATGGCCAGGCGAAACAGGAGACCCAGAAGAATCCGGGGCGGTGGCACCATCAGCCAGCTGCCCTGGCGCCAGCCGGTCAACCCCTGTCCTCCTCTTGAAGTTCTGAGCGCTGACCAGGTCGAGCAGATCCACCTGGCGTCGCTGGCGCTGCTGGAAAACCATGGCATGCGCGTCATGCATGAAGGTGCGCGCCATATGCTGTCCGGGGCCGGCGCCGATGTGGATCACACGACCGGGATGGTTCGATTCGATCGTGGCCTGGTCATGGAAAAAACCGCCCTCGCTCCCCCGGAGATCACGCTCCACGCCCGCAATCCGGCAAAGAACTTTAAACTCGGTGGCAATCACCTCGCCTTCACCTCGGTTGGCGGCCCCGCCTACTGCAATGATCTCGACCGTGGCCGCCGCCGTGGGACCTTCGAGGAGGCCTGTGAATACCTGAAGCTGGTGCAGAGCCTGGACATCATCCACCAGGAGGGCGGCGGCCCGTTCGAGCCTATCGAACTGCCGCCCGAAACGCGCCACCTGGATTTGTACCACGCGCAGATCCGGCTGCTGGACAAGAACTGGCAGCCGATTGCTCTGGGCCGGGACCGCGCCCGCGACGCCATCAACATGGCCGGCATCGGGCTTGGAATGAACGCAGAGGAACTGGCGGAAAAACCCGCCCTGTTCGCCATCATCAACACCAACTCGCCGTTGCAGCTGGACATCCCGATGGCGGAAGGCATCATTGAGATGTCCGGTGCCGGACAGGTCGTTTGCATCACGCCCTTTACCCTGGCCGGAGCGATGGCGCCGGTGACACTGGCAGGCACCCTGACGCAACAGAATGCCGAGGCACTGGCCGGAATCACCCTTGCCCAGGTGGTGAGGCCGGGCGCTCCTGTGGTCTACGGTGCGTTCACGTCCAACGTGGATATGCGCTCCGGTTCACCGGCCTTCGGCACGCCGGAGTATGCGAAAGCGGCGCAAGCCAGCGGGCAACTGGCACGGCGCTACGGCGTTCCCCTGCGATCCAGCAACGTGACTTCTTCCAACGTGGTTGACGCGCAGTCCACTTACGAGAGCGCGATGTCGTTGTGGGCTGCCATCACCGGCCACGCCAATATCATCGTGCACGCAGCCGGCTGGCTGGAAGGCGGACTGACCGCGTCGTACGAGAAACTCGTCGTGGACGCGGAGATGCTGCAGATGATGGCGGAATACCTGCGGCCTATCGAAGTCAGCGACGAAACCATTGCACTGGACGCGATCGCCGAGGCCGGCGCGGGCGGCCATTTTTTTGGTGTCGAACACACCATGTCACGGTACGAGACAGCCTTTTACCAGCCATTCCTGGCCGACCAGCGGAATTTCGAGACCTGGCAGGAAGCGGGAGCAATCGATACGCAGACACGCGCCAACGGTATCTGGAAACAACTACTGCGTGATTATGAACAGCCGCCGCTCGACCCGGCAATCGACGAGGAGCTCGCCGCCTACGTCGACAAGCGCAAGGAAGCCGCTTCCGCGGCATAAAAAAGGCGGGGTGCCGAAACACCCCGCCACTGGTTTTACTAAAGGCTTTTCAGCCTTTGCTGGATATCAACTAACGAGCGTGTACTCTCTCGACCGAGTAAGTCGTACCGTCGCCATGGCAGATTTCGCAGGCTTCTCCAAGACCGGACGAATTGGAATCCGCGTGGACCGCCGCAGCATCACTGTCATGGCAGGACAGGCAGGCTGATGTGATCGGCATCATCGGGTTCAGGAGCGTGTTCGGACTGATTGTGGGCAACACGCCGGCGGGCAGTGGCAAAGTATATGTATCCTCTTCATGACAGGCCTCGCAGTTGCGCAGATCGCCAGGGAAGTGAACCTCGCTGTAGTCATGCACAGAACTGCGGTAGCCGTAGACCACGTAGCCGTTCTCGAGTTCGGCACCCATGTGGAGCTTGTGGATCATGTACTTGAAGTGGATGCCTTCGTCGTTGCCTTCCAGACGCACTGCCTCGTCGGTGGCGTCCGCCATATGGCAGGTCTGGCAGTAGCCATTGGCGTCGTGCCGGTTGCTGCCGTGCAGGCTCAGGTTGGAGTGGCAGTTTTCGCATTTCGCGTCGTCGACAACCATGCGACGAGCCATCGGCGTCATATCCGTCACCGCGAAAGGCGTGATGAAGTTCTGGATCTGGTCTTCGACCTCTTCACCGTTGCTCAACAGCACGTCGTTGATGCGGCCCTCGACGCCCAGTGAGTATGAA
The DNA here is from genome assembly GCA_947258865.1 of uncultured Lysobacterales bacterium. Lineage (GTDB taxonomy): Bacteria > Pseudomonadota > Gammaproteobacteria > Xanthomonadales > SZUA-36 > CAMYKC01. Next base: position 28,161 of record CAMYKC010000026.1, on the reverse strand, counting down.
CCCATGGCATCCGCGGGCAGTTTGGCATCGAAGCGGTAAACCCAGTTGGCTCCATCCTGAACCAGGTCATTCGTCGCGGTTTCCTGCACGTAGAAATCGAAGTCGTCATTCGGGCCGGAGAGGGAGAACCTCAGGCGGCCGAGTTCATTGGGATTGAGCGGGCCGTTCTTGTCGCTCAGTGAGAACGTCACCTTGGGACGATTCGTGGGAGCCGTGAACTCGATATTCACAATCTTCACCAGCACGCCATCGAGCTGCGTGGACTTGTATTCCACCGTATGCGCACCCCGGACCGACGCGTCGAACTCGTTTCCGGAATCCGCCGGGTGGCAGGTGGAGCAATTATCGTCGTTGGACTGTGCTCCCCCTGCGTGGCCTTCACCGGTTTCCCAATCGATATTTGCATGGCAACCGCCGCAAACAAGGCGTTGCGGACGCGTGGTCCAGTTGGTATGCAACATTGAGGCCTCGCCGCGGAAGGTGCCCGGCGCATTGCCGGCGCAACCGAAGACAGTGGTATCGACCTCCACTTCCTGCAATTCATCTCCGCTATCGCCATCAACCAGGAAGAAGCTGTCCCCATCCCTGACCCAATTTCCGGTCGCTTGGGAACCTGCCCCGCCGGACATGGCAAAAAGTTTGCCATCCGCCGAATCCAGGCGGACTTCGACCTTACCCTCGTCGCCCCAGCTCAGCTCAGTCATGCTCAAGCCGTTGCCATCACAACTTTCTGCCGGGTTGGGATTGGCCACCAGCGGGAATTCGGCTGTTGGCGTACCGCCGGTATGGCAGACTTCGCAGTCGTTCAGGATGGCCGGATAATGTACTTCATGATCAAGTTCGGGTTCATTGTTCGAGTGAACGCGGTGGATCACGGCGTTGAGGTTGTAACTCAGGCCTGAATCATCGTCGACCAGGGCCGGAAGGTGGCACTGCTGACAGACCTGCACTTGCCGGTAAGTACCGCCGTGCATGGCCAGGGGGTCATGGCAGCGGTTACAGGTTGCCGTGCTGGTGATATCCCTGGGCATCGGTTCGGATGCGCCCGAGGGGACGAAATTGTAAACATCGTTGTCGTAGTACCGCTCAAGGCCGAAATCCGCGAACGCCCGCAGGTCACGTCTTGCTGTCGAGGCCAGCGTATGGGTGGCGTCAACCTGGTAGTCGGCCGGCAGCACCGTCAAGAACTTGTAGGTGTACACACCGTCGCCAAGCGCAGTGTACACGCCACCCCGGTCACGAAATCTTTCATGGTAGCTGACCTTGTTTTCCTCGCCCATCGGTATGTAGGTCAGCATGAACCGTGTATCAATCTCTCCGACCGTCTCGATGCCCTCGCGGTCGAGGGGATGCCCATTAGGGCTTTTCAGGGAGAAAGTGACCATGGGCTGCAGATCGCCTGGGATTTCAAAGTCGATCAATTCAAAATCCACTCCCGGATTAATCAGGAAGTACAGGTCCTCGGGCATGTAATACTCCTGGTCCGCTTCGGTAAATCCAGCGCGGCCCGTGTCTTCACTCTTGGCCGAAACCGCTGCATTGATACCCAGGAGCAGAACCAGACTCGTTACCAAACCCCAAAAGAGTCTTTTCTTCATTGTATTGTCTCCTCGCTTGCTTCTTCATGCTGACCGGACGAAAACATCCGGACTGCGCCATGACATAAAAGACCATCTCAACGGCATAAAAACCATGATTTAGATCAGGAAATGATCCCAAAAATTGAACTTTTTAAGTATTGCGGCCTGAAAAACTCAAATCCTCGAGATCTCGGGCCGGCCAGTAGCCGTTGCAATGACACGGGTTTCGAGAAACAGATCGCCATCAACATCATGATGCACATGATTGTCGTTCTTGCTCAGTTGAACCTCGGCCGACACAGCGCCAGCCTCAGCCGCAAGGGCGCGGACTTTCTCACTGGCCATCTGTTCTGCCGCGGCCAGGGCTTCATTCAAATCCGTGTACTGAATAGGCTCGCGATCACTGTGTAAAACGAAATGGCCATACAAAGGTTGTGTCACCGTGACCTGCACACGCTGCACCACGCTTCCCATGACCGCGCCGTAAGCGTTGGCGACTTCCGCTCGTTCCGGCAGTGCCAAGTCGACGCCCAGGTGATCGGCGGAATCGGGAAAAAATATCCGGGCCGGCGCACCGACCGCAACCACCGGGTAGTCGGCGGCGAATGACAGGTGAAACAGTGCTCCGGATTCGAGCATTTTTCCGGGCGCATCGCTGGATTCAAATACCAGGTCGGACAGCAAGCCCGTGAGACTTTTTGCCTGGGCCTGGTCCAGGCGCCGGTGCTGGTGCAGACCCGCTTCGATCAGCGCGCGGCTGATCTGTTGGCTGACCCGTTCGATCACATGCCGGCTGGGAGTCTTTGCATCCCCTTCCTGCCAGCGGCCCAGGCCGTAAACATGACGCATTTGGCGGGCCCAGACCAGTGACGCCAGTTCCGCTGCCTCGCCGCACCAGTGAGCGCAAAGCCCGACAACGTGCGCCGCGTCACTGGGAGTGAACCCGCTGTAAATGACGAGCCCCTTGCGCTGAAGGCGCGCTATGGCTCTCGCCGCCTTCCTGTCGCTGACGGCAACCTCATCCAGTTCGACGGGACCACCGGATACCTTTTCCCACGCACTCAGTTCGGCGTCGGAACAGGCAGCCAGTATCACGTCGTTGGCCTCCAGCGGCAAGGCGAAGCGGTTGTTTCGCCGGCTTGGACTGCGCTGCAACTGAATCTTGAGGCGATCGATAATTCCCGGATAAAGGCGCCCCAAGAGGCTCAGGGGAATGGCCCGGCGCGGGCCGATTTCGAGCCCCGACTGTCCGCTGAACCGAACCTCGCTGTCGCCACCCAGGCCGATCGAAATCACCCGGACCGCTTCCACCATCGGTTTCCAGTCGCCGATCAGAACGCCGTCGCTACTCAATTCAGGCTCGCCATCCGTTACCACCGCAATGTCGGTCGTCGTCCCGCCCATGTCAGCGATGATGGCATTGCCGGCGCCGCTCAGCGCACAAGCCCCGATCACGCTGGCTGCGGGGCCGGACAGGACCGTACCAACCGGCTGCTTCAGTGCTGTCTTCGTATTGACCAGTGAGCCATTGCCCTTGACCATCATCAGCGGGGCGGAAATACCCATTGCGTCGAGTATTTTCTGTACGGCGATGACCAACTCGTGAATGATCGGGACCATGCGGGCGTTGAGCGCGACGGTCAGCGCCCGGCGTGGCGCGTCCAGTCCACTGGCCAGTTCATGTCCGCAGGTCACCGGGCGGGCTGTTGTTTCCCGGATAATCTCGCGCAAGCGCAGTTCATGCGTGGGATTGCGCACGCCGAACATCGACGAGACGGCAAAGGCGGAAACCCGGTCCTGCTGTCGTTGGATCACTTTCCTGGCCAGCGCCTCGTCGAGCGCTTCAGTTTCATTGCCAACGGCATCGTGCCCGCCTGGCAGGACGGTAACCAGGCCCTTGTCGAAGATGTCCAGTAAACCGCTCTTCGCCACCTGTTTTTCCCCATATCCGGGCAATAATATAGCCACCGGCGCACCCCTGCCCTCGACGACGGAATTGGTGGAAAGCGTGGTGGACAGCGATACGAGGGAGACTTCCCGCAGCGATTCTCCAGGCAAGGCTTTCAGCACGTCGGCGATGCCGATTGTCAGGTCGTGCCGTGTCGTGAGACGTTTGGCGGCTGCCACGATCTCATCGTCGCCACCCACCAGCACCGCGTCGGTGTAGGTGCCGCCGGTGTCGATTCCGAGTTTCAATAAGCTGTGGGAATGGTCCATTCCCTCGATCGGCCGCACGGCGGCCTCCTACGGCTCTTTACGGCGGCGGCGGCGGCCGGCGGAAGTCCTGGCAGAGGGTCCTGCCGCTATCGGTAAATTTACGAAACTGGCCAGTCGGGGATAGGCGTGCGTGGAGTGGGGAATCCCCATCGCCTCTACAAAATGCTGCTGGAAGTTGGCGTCCACGGCCGTTTCGACTTTTTCAATTCGGCGCGCGCGCTGCTCGATTTCCAGGCGTGAGGCACGATTCAGCAGGGCAATACGTGCGCCGGTACCGGCCGCGTTATTGGCCGATGAAACCTGCTCCAGATCGCAGTCGGGAATCATGCCGAGCACCATTGCGTACTTGACATCAATGTGGCTGCCGAAAGCGCCGGCCAGCCGGATCCGGTCTACATGATCCACGCCCATGCGGTCCATCAGCAAACGGGCACCAGCATGAAGCGCGGCTTTGGCCAACTGGATCGCCCGCACATCTCCCTGCTGGATGACGATTCTCGGTTCACCGTCGTGCAGCAGATAAGAGAAAGTTCGATCACTGGAATGTATTCGCGGACTGCGGTCCCCAGCTTCACCATTGATGGAGCCGTCGGGAAGAATGATGCCGGCCAGGTACATGCAGGCAATGGCCTCGATGATCCCCGATCCGCAAATGCCGGTGACGCCGTTCTCCCCAATCTGATCCGCGAATCCCGGATCGTCGGACCAGAGCTCACAGCCAATGACCCGGAATCGGGGCTCCAGGGTCTCGGGATCGATGCGAACGCGCTCGATCGCGCCGGGCGCCGCTCTCTGGCCACCGCTTATTTGTGCACCCTCGAAAGCCGGCCCGGTCGGACTCGAGGCGGCGAGCAGGCGCTCGCGATTGCCCAGTAGGAGCTCGGCGTTGGTGCCGACATCGATGATCAGGCTGATATCGTCCGCCATCCAGGGCGTTTCGGCCAGCATCACGGCGGCGGTGTCGGCACCGACATGACCGGCAATACAGGGGAGAAGGTAGGCTCTTGCGTTGGGATGCAGTTCGATTTCGAGTTCCGACGCCCAGATGTCGACAGCCCGGTCGGTGGCCAGTGCAAACGGTGCCGTGCCCAGCGGGCTCGGATCGAGACCCAGCAGGAGATGATGCATAACCGGATTTCCAACCAGGGTAATTTCCAGCACGTCTCCGGCTGAAATATTGGCCTGCTCCGCCGTCTTGGCAATGAGGCCGCTGATCGCGGTGCGGACGGCCGCGGTCATCTGGCCCGCGCCTTCCGGATTGAGCATCGCGTAGGATACGCGGCTCATCAGATCCTCCCCGAACCGGATCTGGGGATTCATCGCGCCGGCGCTCGCCAATACCTCGCCACTGCTCAGGTTGCACAGATGGACGGCGATTGTGGTGGAGCCGACGTCCACCGCTGCGCCATATATGCGGTCCCGAAAGCCCGGCCAGACGGACACAATTTGATGCCCGTACCGGATGGCCACGGTGACCTGCCATTTTCCATCCCGCAGCGCGTGCTGGAGGCTTTGCAGCATGGCCAGATCCCAGCTCAGTTCCGTCAGATCCCATTCGTTTTCAAGTGCGCGCAGCAGGCGTTGCAGATCCCCTTCCGGGGTCTGCAGATCGGGCTCTTCAACCTCCACGAAATACAGGTGGACGACGGGGTCCAGTTCGATATCGCGCGCTTCGTAGTCCTTGCGTACGACCTGGTGATGAACCTGGCTGCTGGCCGGCACGTCGATACGAACGTCACCCAGTAGTTTTGCCTGGCAGCTCAGCCGGTTGCCGGGCCGCAGACGGCCGCGCTGCTCACAGTACTGCTCCGCCTCACCCTTGTCACTGAGGTGGTCCTGGCTGGAAACGATGTTTTCCTTGGCAAAACTCCCTTCGACAGCTTCGACCTGGCAACGGCCGCAGCGGGCCCGCCCACCACAAATGGAGTCGATGTCGACCCCGAGTTCCCGGGCTGCCTGCAACACCGGCGTGCCCACGGGGAATTGCCCTCTCTTGCCGGACGGGCTGAATACGATCAGTGCGGTATGCGGTTTATTGGGCACGGCGACGCCGGCCACTGCGGCGCTGGCGGGTTCCTTCCGCTGCCGGCTCACGATAAGCACTGATCCAGTTGCTGCACTGTGGATCGTTATCCATCAGCACATTGGCGCCGCGCACGGCTTGCATCAGCGCGGCTTCGAGCGGATTGGTGATCGCTGAAGTCATGCCCGCCCCGATGGCCATGGCCAGGAAGGTCGGATTGAGACCAGGCCGGTTCGGCAAGCCGAAGCTGACGTTCGATGCACCACAGGTCGTATTGACTTTCAGTTCCGTGCGCAGGCGCCGCATCAGCCTGAACACCTGCAAGCCTGCGTCCGGCATTGCACCCACCGGCATCACCAGGGGATCGACTACGACGTCACAGGCCGGTATGCCGTGGTCGGCGGCCCGCTCGACGATTTTCTTCGCCACGTCGTAGCGAACGTCGATATCGGTCGAAATTCCGCTGTCATCGTTGCAGATGGCAACCACGGCCGCACCATGTTTCTTCACCAGCGGCAACACACGCTCCAGCCGCTCTTCTTCACCGGTGACCGAATTCAGCAGTGCTTTACCTTCATAGGCCTCCAGACCCGCCTCCAGGGCCTCGATGACCGAGGAATCAATCGACAGGGGCACATCGGTCAGTGACTGGACCAGCCTGATCGCTTTTGCCAGCAATGCCGGCTCATCGGCCAGGGGAATGCCTGCGTTGACATCCAGAATCTGCGCGCCCGCGGCGACCTGGGCCCTGGCGTCCGCTTCCACGCGGCTGAAGTCCCCGGCTTTCATTTCTTCGGCCAGTAGCTTGCGGCCCGTGGGATTGATTCGTTCACCAATCACCACGAAGGGGTGCTCAAAGCCGATAACGACTTCCTTGCTTGCTGAACTGATCACGGTCTCGGTCATTAATTTAATCCTTGTTTGCGATCCCACCTGCCTTGACGACAGTTTCGAGTACATCATCCGGAAATCCGGCATCCAGCCGGGCAACTTCGGCGCCGACCGCTGCTTCCACGTCGCCATCGCAGCGCCGGCGTTCACGCCTCCATTCCTCCAGGTAAAGATCACTGGATCCTTTACCGGCACGCATGGCGGCACGATCGATTGCAATGGCGAAGCGCTTGGGCAACTCCCGCTTGAACCGCTTTCTGCCCTGTTGGCCGATCACCTGGGCCGGAATGTCCCGCCAATAAATGGTGGTCAGTTTTGGCATCTCTCCTCCCTGCCTGCGCTTTTTCCCAGGACCGGTTTCAGCACCAGCGAAAGTGGCTGGTCGCCGCTGAACCGATAGCAGTATTCCAGGTCAAGGAATTCAGCGTGGTTCCGCGCCATCGTCTGTAATTCCTCGTCTTCCGTCTGGGCGATGTATACGACCCGGCGATAATTGCCGAAATACAGCGGCATCAGCTGCGGACGATTATCGAGCCCCAGCCCGCGCACGACCAGCCGTTCGAAATGCCGCACCAGGAAATCCGTCAGATAGAAACTGCCTGGTTCCTCATCGGCCAGCCGGTGAAAGCCATCACTGCCTGCAAAAAACTCGTAGCAATGCGCTCCCGGAATCCGCTCAACACCGGTGCCTGAGAGTACCTTGTCGAGCAACCCACCGGTGCCACAATCAGCATAGGCGACGAAAACCCGATCGAATTTCTGTTTTTCGGATTCAATTTTTTCCAGCACTGCCCCGGGGATTTTATCTGGTGTGTTATGCAATTCCGCGGGCAGGCACTGGAATTCGATGTGATCCCAGCCATTCAGTTCGCGGACCCGCACCAACTCCCGGGCAATGGCGCCGCAAGCGATGACCAGAGTGCGATTTGCCACGACCAGGCGCCGAAAATCAGGAGGCGGCCGCGACCAGTTCCTTGGCCGTTTCTACCGCGGTTGCCGCATCACGGCAGTACGCATCGGCGCCAATTGCTTCACCGAATTCATCGTTCAACGGGGCGCCGCCAACCAGTACGATGTAATCGTCGCGGATGCCCCGTTCCTTCATCGTGTCGATCACGACTTTCATATAGGGCATCGTGGTAGTCAGCAGGGCTGACATGCCGAGAATGTCTGCCTGGTGCTCTTCGATCGCGTCCATATACGTGTCCGCTTCGACATTGATCCCCAGGTCGATCACCTCGAAACCTGCGCCTTCCATCATCATTCCGACCAGGTTCTTGCCAATGTCATGGATGTCCCCTTTCACGGTACCAATAACCATTTTGCCGATCGGCTTGGCGCCGGTTTCGGACAGGATGGGTTTGAGCAGGGCCATGCCCGCCTTCATTGCATTAGCGGACATCAGGACTTCAGGCACGAATAATATGCCGTCCCGAAAATCGATTCCGACGATCGTCATGCCTGCAACCAGCGCTTCTTCCAGTACTTTCGTGGCCTCCCAGCCGCGGTCGAGAAGAATCTGCGTGCCCTCGGCGATCTCTTCGGCCAGGCCGTCGTAGAGGTCGTCGTGCATTTGCTCGACGAGCTCGTCGTCGGGGAGCTCCGACAGGATGATGTCTTCGTCGTCGTATTGGTCATTCATAAGCCTTCAAGCCTCTGTCATTTCATTTATTTTCTTCAGTGCCATCGACCGTTTCCGGCGCACATGTCCCGCGGCGCCAGCCGGATTGGGAAATTTTCCCTGATTCTTTTGTCCGCGTCCGGGGAAATGTACTCCGGGTAATGGCCGGACAGAATTTTCTTCACTTTTTCGTGCGCCAGTTCGCAGATGTCTTCCTTTCCGGTAACTTCCCACTCGCCCGGAGTCCGCCGGTCCGCCACATCCGGGTACAGGTATTCCTTCTGCATCAGGTCCAGCGTCTGGGCATGATTCAGGTAGTGCCCGGTGCCGAACACCGTGTCCTCGATCACCTCGTAAGAGAGGGTTTCCTCCGTTACTTCGATGCCGCGGAGCAGTCTTTGTACATTACCCAGCATGTCGTTGTCGATCACCATACCTTCGAAAGACTGGCCGAGCAGGCTGCCGACGATTCCCGGATAGGCGGCCACCAGGTTGCAGCCCGCCAGGGCCAGGGCGGTGCTGGTGATGGCCGATTCATAGCCCGCCTGTGCATCCATGATCTTCGAATCCGTCATGCCGCTGGCCATGCTGGTGATGAAGCCAAAGTGATTACAAAGCTGTGCGCACGCCGCCATAACCAGCGCCTCTTCGCCGCTGCCGCCACTGAAAGCACCGGTCCGCAGGTCGGAAATGAATGGCCACATGCCAAAGTTGATGGTTGAACCCGGCTTGACCAGATTCATTACAGCCATGCAGGCCAGGGTTTCAGCAAAAGTCTGTGCGAGCGTGCCCGCCAGCGCGGCCGGCGAGGTTGCGCCGGCCTGCGGCGCCACGGCCACATCGCCCGTCAGTCCCAACTCGGCAATCTTTACCAGCACTTCGGCGTTGTCCTTGCCAAAGCGCAGCGGCGACACGATGGGACAGCCTCCAAAGGTACAGAACGGCCTTTTCAGAAAGGCGCCCTCCTCGCCCAGGTAAATATCGAACAGCGCGATAATCGGCTCGATGTGATCCGCCTCGGCGATACCCAGCGCGAAAGGCTTGGATGTGCCGGCCAGTTCGGCATATGCGATGTTCATGTCATGGACATAAACATCCTGGCTGTACTCAGCCGCGATGAACGGTTGCCCAAACATGTGGATGTGTTCAAGCGTATCGGCCAGGCGCGCGGCGTCGTACAGGTCTGTCAGCCTGGTCGGGCGGAAGCTCCGCTCTTCGTATTCCAGGATGCTGACCGACTCGCCCGAGGTGCTGAAATAGACGCGCTCACCGCTGATTTCACAATCGTGAACGGGGTCAGGCGCGTAAGCGAAATATTCCTTTGCCGATACGTCTATCAGGTCTTCGACCAGGGCGCGCGGAAACCGCAAGCGCCCATCGTCGCCCAGGGTGCATCCGCCGGGCAGTGCGTAATGCAGAATTTCAGGAATGGGTTCGGCTATTCCAATGTTCTCGAGAATATCCAGCGCCGTATCGTAGATCCGCTGAATGTCGCGGTCACTCAGGGGCTTGTAGACACCGCCCGGCATACCGGGCTGCACAGCCTTGCCCCGCACACCCGCCGCACGCAGGGCGAGCCTGGCGTCACGGCCGCCCGGCCGTTTCACCCGTCTCGATTTTTTGCGGGAACCAGGCATGACTCACCAGCGCCCGCTTCGCGCACTCATGACTTCTCTGGGCAACAAAATGGGAAAGACCTCACGAATTTTCGCATCGACAGCCGGGTCGATATATTCAGGATAATGGGTGGACAGAATCGACTTGACCCGCTCGCCGGCCAGTTCCCGGATATCCGGTGAACCGGCCGCTTCCCACTCTCCGGGTGTGCGCCGATCCGCCAGCGAAGGGTATTCATACTCCGTGCGCATCAGACCGAGCGTCTGATCAGTGCGCAGGAAGTGCCCCTCGCCGTGCACGACCTGTTCCATGACATGATAGGAGAGCGTTTCATCGTTTACCTCGATGCCCCTGACGGTGCGCAGAACGGCGCCCAGCATGTCGTTGTCTATGACCATGGATTCCAGTGACAGAGCCATCAGGCTGCCCAGCATGCCAGCCGATTCGGACACGTTGTTGCACCCGGCCTGCGCCGCCAGGGCAACGGCCAGGGCTTTTTCATATCCGGCCTGACAATCGGGCGCTTTGGCGTCGCTCATACCTGCCCCCACCGAACTCGGCACGCCATAGAAATTCAGCATCTGGGCCGCGGCTGCGCTCACCACTGCTTCTTCACCGCTGCCGCCGGTAAATGAACCGGTTCGAAGATCCGACACAAATGGCCAGGCCCCGACAATCACCGGGAAGCCGGGCTCGACCATGTCGATCATCAGCAGGGATGCCAGTGCCTCGGCCAAGCATTGCACGACGGAACCGGCCAGGGCAGCCGGTGCCGTGGCGCCTGCCTGGGGCGCCATGACGACCCAGACGGGTGCGCCAAACTTGATGGATTCGATGCAGACTTCGCTGTTGTCGCAACCAAAGCGCAGGGGTGAGATGACGCAACAGCCGCCGCCATGGGCAAAAGGACGTTCGCGCCATTTTTTCTCCCCGCCGGCAATCATGTGCAGCATTTCCAGGGTGGGCTGAACATGCGAGGCGTCGTTGAAAGTCAGAGCCGAATGCTTGCTGGTGCCGGCGACATTGGTATAGGCCACGCTGACATCACAGGCCAGTTGGTCCTCGATCTCGGTTGGCACGACCAGGCGGGAGAACGCGTGGATATTGTCCATCCGGTCGACCAGTCGCGCGGCATCATACAAGTCGGCCAGAGTCGAAGGCCGGTAAGTCTTCGCGCCGATGTCCAGCATGTTGACGGCCTCACCGCCGCCGTAGGTATGAACACGTTCGCCACCGATCTCCAGGTCGTGCTTAGGATCCCGGCCCAGGAACTGAATGTCTTTGGGTGTATTGGCGATCACGTCTTCGACCAGCCCGCGCGGAAAGCACAGCCGGTCGTGTTCGTTCAGGAAACAACCGCGTTGCAGGGCACGCTTTTTCACGATCGGGATCGGTTCACCCATCCCGATGTTCTCGAGCACATCAAGAATGGTGTGATGAATGTTTTGTTCGTCCGTGCAAGTCAAAGGCCGGTAACGGCCACCCACGAGGCCGGCGCTGACCGCGGCCACGGCCGGCGGCGCTGCCTGCCGCGCCCTTCTTCCCCGGCGCTTGCCCTGAGTCATGATCCCGCCCCGTTGAGCTTCTTCAGTGTTTCCACACGCCAGCGCTCGGTGCGTTCAATGTTGTTGAAACTGAACAGGTGAAAACCCGGTATGTTCAGTTGCGGGTCATCCAGGTGCGGCTGCAATCCCGCCAGCAGATCGTCCGGCTGGTAGGGTCTGCCAGAAAGCATTCTGCGTACCAGGCCCTTTTGCTTTTTCAACACTGACACAGATTGACCCACGCCAATCCGTAGCGAAAGCGAAATCAACTTGGGGATTTCAGCCACTCCCGGCAAACCAATCCAGGCCGGCAACGTTACCCCGGCCTGGCGGACGGCAAGTAACCAGTTGATCATTACGCCCGGATCGAAACACATCTGTGTCACCAGGTACGTGGCGAACGCCTGCTTTTCCTTCAGCAGACGAAGCAGTTCAGCGTCATCGACCAGTGGATGGCCTTCGGGATGGGCCGCAACACCCACGTCTTCAATAGAGTGGCCGATTTCAGCCATGTCCCTGAGGAGATCCAGCGAACTGTCATAGTCTCCCAGGGGGCTGGGTGAGTCTCCTCCCGGCACGAACACGCTTTCCACCCGCGCCCCGTCCAGCCGCGCGAGAATCTCGCGGAGATGGCCCTTGTCCCTGACGACACGGGCGGCGACATGTGGCACCAGCTTCAACCGGCGTTCCTCCGGCAATGCGCGCAACTCGTCCACCATGTCCAGGGTGGGCCCTATCCCGTGCGAAGGGGAGCAGGTAATTGAAAGATAGGAATGCCTGGGCACATGGACCAGGCGGTCCACGATGGTTCTAGTCGGGAATACCTCCAGGTAGGCCTGGTCCACCATGCTGGCCATGATGTCGGTATTGTTTTTCATGGGTTTTTCATGGTCTGCAAATACCAGGAAAGGAATTTCCAGGTGTAGCTTTCCCATGTCGACAGCGGCCCGGGAACGTAATACCGGGAGTTCACACCCTGCTGGTTGCGCTCGATGATGGCTTTGTCTGCATGGGTCGTGACATCCCACAACCAGGTCAACTTCTCCCGGTCATAGTCCCTGCCCTCCTTCGCGTCTGCCCGAACCAGCCAGCTGATGTCGCATTCGGCCGTGTCAATTGTGAGTGGCGTGAAGCGGTAAATAACCGCGTGATCACAATAAATCAGGGCAAAGGTGACCGGGCCCACCTGCAGGTCCGTGGCGCCGCCATCGTAATCAATAAGATCCCCGAGCAAGGGAGCCAGCGGTTTCCCGTCCTCGCTGCCCGTCACGTGTTCCCGGATCAGGGGATAACGTTCGAAGGCGTAATCCGCGCCGAATCCGGGCGCGGCCAGGTACATTTTGTTGACCTCCTTATCGCTCAGTCCGCAGGCAGCGGCCCTGGACATGACTTGCCGGTACAAGTCATCGGTTCGCGAGTCGGAATGCGCGAGGCCGTGCCCCACGGCATACTCAGGGTGGGCAGGCGCGCAGTGATAACACTCGCAATAGTTTTCAACAGCCAGCTTCCAGTTGGACGCGATGGGATAAGTTTGACGGTGCGCGACTTTGGTGTTTTCCAGGTCGTAAGGCCGCAGGCAATCAGACAAATCTTCACGGACGACAGAAAAATCCACCGGATTCTCAGCGAAGTTCACGAAAATCATGCCGTCCAGCAACTCGACGTGAATTTTCTTCAGGCCAATATCAGACTTGTCGAACGACTCGTCCATGTGCGCCGCCGCCCTGAGATTGCCCCGCAGGTCGTAGCTCCAGCCGTGATAGCGGCAACGCAGAAGTTTTGAGCAGCCTTCGCTTTCAACGCAGACGCGGGATCCACGGTGGCGGCAGACGTTCAACAGGGCGTTGATCTCATCCGGGGAACTGCGCACGATGATCACCGACTCCCCGGCAAACTCGAACAGGAACCAGTCCCCGACCCCGGGGATTTCACTCTGGTGCCCGGCATACAGCCAGGACTTCAGGAAAATCCGCTCGATGTCCTGTTCATAAATATCAGGATCCCGGTAAAAAGCCCGGTCAAGGGCGTGTCTCTCACGCTGCTGAGCCGCAAGATTCATGATTTCCTGCGCTGTCACTTTCCACTTCCTTGTTTGTTGTTCATGCCTGAAAACACGACTTTGCCGTCCACAAAAGTCATGAGGACCCGTGCGTCGCTGATTTCTGTTGCCGGAACGCTGAACAGATTGCGATCGAGAATGACGATATCAGCTCGTTTGCCGGTTTCGATAGAGCCAATCCGCTCTTCCTGGTGCATCAACCAGGCGGCGTTGATGGTATAGGCATCGATCATCGTCTCCAGCGTGACGCGTTCGTTCCCGTTCAAAACAGGCCCCTGCGCTGTTTCGGGGTCCTGGCGGCGCACGGCCGTCTCGATGGCATCGAGTGGATTGGCCGAAGACACATTCCAGTCGCTGCCACCGACAATGCGGCCGCCCGCGCGCTCGACACTGCTCAGCGGGTACATGCCCTGCACCCGCTCTTCTCCGAGCACCGGCA
>CAMYKC010000026.1:0-14165 GCA_947258865.1 uncultured Lysobacterales bacterium | reverse complement strand
TCCATGATCCATTCGTCCGGCAGGGCCCATAGCGCCTGGAAGTTGGCCGCCGTCCCGAGCGTCGCAAACCGCTCGATGTCATCGACGTGAATCATCTGGAGGTGCGAGATGTGGTGGCGGTTGTCGGTTTCGCCGTTCACCCGCCGGGCCGCCTCGATGGCGTCCAGTCCTGCGCGCACGGCCCGGTCGCCAATTGCGTGCATGTGGACCTGCAGGCCCATCGCATCAAAGCGGCTGACCGCGGCGTCGAGGTCTTCCGGGCTCAGGATCAATTCACCGCTGTGATGCAGGCCGATATAGGGTTCGAGCAGGGCAGCCGTTTCGCCTTCCAGCACTCCGTCAAGGAACAGCTTGACACTGTCGTGATTCAATCGATCGGATTCGTAGATATTGCGGCCCGCCAACACCCGGTCGAACTCATCACCAGTGTGCTTCGCAAAGCCGCTCTCATAGGTCAGTGAGGTAACGACTCGCGCCGTGAGTTCGCCCGCCCGGTCTATGGCCTGGTAAGACTCGTAGTCCTCCAGCCCGACCCAGGCGTCGATCCAGGACGTGATGCCCAAGGAGTTGAGATGCCGGACACCAGCCCTCAATGCTTCGGTATTCGATGCGTGCGTGGGTTTGGGCATGACGGCCCTCACCAACTCCTGCGCTGTTTCACGCAAGGTACCGCTGGGTGAGCCATCAGGATCCCTTTCGATGACGCCCAGGGCCGGATCAGGCGTTTCGGAATTAATGCCGGCCAGTTCGAGGGCGCGGGAATTCGCCCAGGCGTTGTGTCCATCGGAGCCCCAGAGAATGATCGGCCTGTCTGTATCGATGGCGTCCAGCAGGGATTTATGGGGGCCGTCCTGGCCGAACAGGCTGAGATCGAAGGCATGGCCCTCAAGCCAGCCCTCACTTCCATCGGCCGCGCAGCCAGTGACCGTGATGATAATGGCGTCTATTGTTCTGGCATCTTCCAGGTTGCAGCCCAGGAGGCCGTATCCTCCCATCGTGGGATGAACATGAGCGTCGTGAAAACCAGGCAAGGCCATTTTTCCGGCCAGGTCGACGGTTTGCGTAGCCGGGCCGATCATTAATCCAATTTCCTCATTGCTGCCCACCGCGATAATCCCGCCATCCCGGATTGCTGCCGCTTCAGCCCAGCTGCGTTCCGCATCGACGGTGTAGATCCCGCCATTGATCAAGACCAGGTCGGCAACTTGCACGGACTGTACCGTGGGAGCCGGCTGCTCAGCCTTTTCCACGCAGCCGGCCAGCAAAACAGCAACCAGAACTACGAATGAACCTAATATGCCTGTGTATTGACCTGAGAATGTCTCAGCTTTTAAAAGGTGTTGCGTATGTTCTTGCGGGAACGTAATCCGCCGGGAGCGGATTATCGAGCGAACAGGGATGTCTTGAAGCGTTTCCTGCAAGAACATACGCAGCACCTTCAGCATGTTGCTAGTTATAGACATCTTTTACTCACATTCCATCCAAACCGCGCTTGGCCAGCGCCCGGGCAATAATCAGCCTCTGAACTTCGCTGGCGCCTTCCCAGATGCGGTCCACCCGGATCTCCCGGCTGAATCGTTCGGCACAGTTTTCGCGCATGTAGCCACGTCCGCCAAAAATTTGCACAGCCCGGTCAGCAATTCGATAAGCCATCTCTGAGGCATGAAGCTTGGCAATGGAACAGCGCGCGTGCAGCGACTTGACGTCCTCACCCCGATCGTGCGCTTCGGCCGCCTCGAAGGTGATCAGCCGTGCCGCCCAGAGCTCCGCGACACTGTCGGCCAGCATCGCCTGCACCAGTTGTTTATCGATCAGCTTTTCTCCACCGACTTCCCGCTGTTTCGCCCAATCGGTCGCCTCTTCGATCAGGCGCGCAGCCGCGCCGCAATCACGCGCCGCGATCATCAATCGTTCGCGTCGGAACCAACTGTGCGAATAAGACATCCCATCGCCTTCATCCCCGATGCGGTTTTCGACTGGCACCAGAACATCGTTGAAACGCAGTTCGGGATGGTGATGATCGAAAGTATGGCTGAACAACGGCACGCGGATTTCCTCGATCCCCGGAGAGTCCTTGTCGATCAGGAACATTGCATCGCTGCCCGCATGAGGGCCACTGGATAGCTTTGCCTGCAGGAAGAAATAATCCGCCAGGTTCGCACTGGTGACAAACCATTTCTCACCGTTGATCCGGTAGCCCTCGTCCGTCAGTTCCGCCGTGGTCCCGATTACGACGTCAGAACCGGACTCCGCCTCCGTGATCGCATAGCATTCCTTGCGGTCGCCTGTCATCAGCGGCAGCACATAACGATTCAGCTGGTCTTTATTGCAGGCCTCGAACATCCATTCGTGCGGCTCGGAAAAGCACCAGCACAGCGCGTTGGTCACACGGCCCAGCTGCTCCCAGACGGCTACCTGGTCGACGATTCTAAGCTCCAGGCCACCGTACTCACGCGGGACATCCATGGAGCTGAAGCCCAACTCGATAGCCAGTTTTTTATGCCGCTTGCTGATTGCCTCCGGCAGGCGGCCACTGTTCATCTCGGCTTCAAGTTCGTTAGGAATCAACTCTTCTTCGGCGAAGCGCCGCGCCTTTTCCTGCCATTCCGCCGTTGTTTTATCGTGATTGAGCTTCAAGCCCTCATCTCCATGAAGTGATCCCGCGCCACGGGATCAGGAAAAGTGATTGGGAAAAGTGATGGCGAGGTAAGCTTGGCAAATTTGCAGGGCCCGCTCACGGGTCATGGAACGCGGACTGGTCAACAAATCCAGCCAGAGTCCTGAAGTCATTGCCGAAATACCGGCCGCCACTGTGGCGGCGTCGACATCGTGATAGTCACCTTCTTCCACCAGTTGCTGACAGACCTGCACCATCTCCGCTCGGTAAGCCATGTCCCGGGAAGCACAGATTTTGCGGTAAGTCGGCCGGGACTTGCTTTCCCCCCAGAAAGCAAACCAGACGGCCAGCTTGTTGGGATCGCACACAGGCGGTTTGAAATCAATCGCCACCATCGCCGCCAGCTTGTCTGCTGGTGAGTCGCCCGCCTTTGCAAGCGCTCTTTCCCAGGTTTCCCGGTACTGCTCGGAGAGGTATCGCAAGGTCTCGACCAAAAGACGGTCCTTGCTCTGAAAATGCAAATTGATGATGCCCTGGCTGAGCCCGGCTTGACGGGATACCGTTGCCATGGTGGTGTCCGACAGGCCATTCTTTGCCACCGAACGAATGGTGGCCCGGATCAATTGCTGCTGCCGCTCTTCCTTGGGAGCGGTGCGCTTCTTCATTGCTGCTTTGAGAGCCGCCTTTGCCAAGATGATTCCTCGTAACTGGAAAAGACAATATAAATGAGTCGAATTTCGTTTGCAATGAATGAACAATCATTCATTTGATATGGACAACGGCCTCAAGGATATGAGAACCTAGTCTCCTCAGGAAACCAGACGAGAACTTATGCGCCGCTCACTCGATCGATCCAACCGGCACCACCGGAAAGCTCTCGAAAAACTGCCACTCGGCGTTTCTTCGAATTTCCGTTATTGGGGCGCGGATAAGACTATCTATATCGATCACGCTCGCGGCGGACGAATTCAGGACATCGACGGCAACATATATGTCGACTACCGCATGGGTTACGGGCCCGGCATTCTCGGCTACGCCGATGAGCGGGTGGATGCCGCCGCGCGGGAGGGTATCGAAGTCGGTGGCGTGTTCGCTCTCTCTACCGAACGTGAATACGAAGTCGCCAAACGAATCTCCAAAATGGTGCCTGCAGCCGAACTGATCCGGTTTTCAAATTCCGGAACCGAGGCTGTAATGGCCGCACTGAGGCTGGCGAAAGCCTTTACCGGCAAGGATTCCCACATCATCGTCGAAGGCGGATACCACGGTGTTTTCGACGCGGTGCTCTGGTACGCCGATATCGAGGAATGGGACTCCGCCATGGGTGAGCCGCCCATCGAGGCCGAAAGTGAAGGCGTTCCGCGCATGATGCGGAAACTGGCGCACTTCACGCAACTAAATGATGCCGACTATCTCGAGGACCTGCTGAAACAGAACCACAAGAACATTGGCGCGTTCCTGATCGAGCCGATCATGGGAAACTGCTGTTCCATCACCGCGACACGCGAATATGTACACGCCGCGCGCGAATTGTGTGAAAAATACGATGTCATCATGATCGTCGACGAAGTCAAGACCGGATTCCGCGTGGCCCGGGGCGGAGTTCAGGAACTGATGGGATTCAAGGCAGATCTGTGCACCTTCGCAAAGGCAATCGGCAATGGCTATCCGATTTCAGTCGTCGCCGGCCGCGAGGACATCATGCGCCAGGTCGGCGAAGGCGTGATCCACGGCGGAACCTATACCTGCCACTCGGTCGCGCTGGCCGCGGCGGAGAAGACCCTTGAAATACTCGACGAAACCGATGCCCTGGAAACCATTGCGAACTATGGCGCGGCACTGCAGAAAGGCATGAGCAAAATCCTGGATGCACACGGAATTCCCCATTCTTTCGCCGGGCACCCCTCCATGGGCGGGCTTTTTTTCAACACGACTGCACCGAGTAACTACAGGGACTGGCTGGATTCGGACTACACTTTTTACGATACGATGGCGCCGGAGCTGCATGATCTCGGCGTTTTGTGTGAACCGGATTCCCGTGAACCCTGGTTTATCTGCGAAGCACACGCAAAAGACAACCATCTCGCGCACACCCTGGCCGCCTTCGAGGAGGCGGTGGAAATTACGATAGACAAACTGAACTGATTACGGAGTCAATAACCGTGACGAAAAAATACGATGCGATTGTAATAGGAGCAGGCCACAACGGCCTGACCAACGGTGCCTACCTCGCCAAAGCGGGAATGAAAGTCCTGATGGTCGAGAAAAACGACTTCATCGGCGGCGCCACGGTCAGCCTCGAGCTGTACAAGGACGATTGGAAATATTCCAACTGTTCCTACGTCTGCAGCTTGCTGCGGCCGGAAGTCTATCGCAGCCTGAACCTTGCGAAATACGGACTGCAAATCGTTCCTTATGGAGGCAGCGCTACGATCGCCCAGAACGGCGATTACATCGGCTCATATGTCGATCCCGACGTTGCACGCCGGGAGGTTGCACGGCACAGCCACCGCGACGCCGACGCAACGGTTCGCTACGACCGCGACATCATGCGCCAGTGCCGCTTTATCCGGCAGTTCCTGTTGCGCACACCACCCGATCCCACTTCGTTCAAGCCTCGCGATCTCCTCGAAATGATGTACATGGGCAAAGAGGCAATGAAGCTGGGTGAAGACCTGATTTACGACACGATGCGCTTCTATACCATGAGCATCTCTGATTTCCTCGACGAGTATTTCGAGAACCCACTGGTCAAGGCTTCGCATTCCGGCAGCGGCATCATCGGTTCCGCGCTCGGTGTGATGTCGCCTGGCACCGCTTACGTGTTGCTGCATCACGCGATGGGTGACGTGGACGGCAGCATGGGCGCCTGGGGCTTCGCCCGGGGCGGTATGGGCGCCATCGCGGATGCCATGCAAGGATGCTTCACCGAATACGGTGGTCAAACCGTGACCGGTTCCGGCGTGAAACAGATCATCGTCAAGAACGGCCGGGCAAAAGGCGTGGTGCTGGAAAACGGCGACGAGTACTTCGCCGACGTGGTGGTCTCCAACCTGACCCTGCCACGCACCTTCCTCGAGTGCATGGACCCAAAGGACCTCGACCCCGGCTTCCTGAAAAAAGTCAGGAACTTCAAGATCCGGGGATCGTCCGGCAAGCTGAACATCGCGCTGGATGGCCTTCCCAGGTTTACCGCGTTACCGGAAGGGTCTGAACTTGCAAGGGGCGACATGCACCTGATCGACTCGACCGAGCGCCTGGAGCGCGCCTACGACGACTGGAAGAACGGCATCTGGTCGCAGGACCCCTACATTGACATGCTGATCCCTTCGCTGACCGACCCGACGATGACGCCGCCGGGCAAGCATTTCATGTCGGTGTTCGTGCAGTACGTACCACCCAAGGTTCACGGCAAGGACTGGACCGATGACCAGGTCCACCAGTTCGGCCAGACCGTGATCAACCAGATCGAAGAATATGCCCCGGGTTTCAAGGACCTGATCCTGCACGTGGAAATCCGAACACCCCGGGAGCTTGAAGACGAGGTGGGCCTGACGGCCGGCAATATTTTCCAGGGCGAACTCACGATGGACCAGTTACTGTTCAACCGTCCATTACCGGGATTCGCCCAGTACCGCGGACCGGTCAGGGGCATGTATATGTGCGGCTCATCCACCAGTCCGGGAGGTGGCGTCATGGCCGCGCCGGGCGCCAACGCGGCGAGGGAGATCCTCGGTGATCTGAGGAAGACGAACACGGTACCGGAGGGCTGGCTCGATGACTGATTCCAGGAACATCGTAATCATCGGAGGAGGTCACAATGGCCTCGTGTGTGCGGCCTACCTCGCAAAAGCAGGCAGGAAAGTGACGGTAGTCGAGGCGGCGGCCCAGGTTGGAGGTGCCGCTGCAACGCGGGAATTCGCGCCTGGTTACCGGGCCTCGGTGGCACATCTTCTGTACCTGCTGGACCAGGAAATCAACAAGGACCTGGCATTGGAATCGAACGGACTCTCGATCGCGGCATCCGGCCTGGATACCGTCGCCTTGGCCGCAGACGGCAACCACCTCACCATCGGCGCCGACAGCGTGGAAGGCGCCGGCTTGTCGTCCGAAGACAAGGCCGCGTACAAAGAGTACCGGCGGTTCATGTCGAAGTTCGCCGCGGTGATCGGCGGTCTGCATAACCAGGTGCCGCCGCGCATCACCTATGAGCGCAACGACCTGATAACGCTGGGCAAACTGGCGCTGAAAGTCCGCTTGCTGGGCCGCGATGACATGCGTGAATTCCTGCGCATCGCGGGTATCAATATCCACGACATTTTGAAAGAGAACTTCGACAATCCCCTGTTGAAAGGCGCGCTCAGCATGGATGCACTGCTCGGAACGTTTTCGGGGCCGCGGTCGAACAACAGCGTCTTTACCGCCCTGCACCGCATGAGCGGCAATAACGCGGGCGCCGCAGGCGCGGTATCGATTCCGGCCGGCGGCATGGGCGCTGTGACGGATGCCCTGGCAGCCGCAGCCACCCGGGCCGGGGCTGAAATCCGCACCGGGAGCCCCGTAAAGCAGATCCTGATGGACGGAATGCAGGTTTCCGGTGTGGAATTGACTAACGGCGAACAGATTGCAGCCGCGACGGTGGTATCCAACGCCGACCCGAGGACGACCATCATGGACCTGCTGGGTGCGCGCAACGTGGAAGCCGGTTTCGCGAGGAAAATAAATAATATCCGTGCAAAAGGAAATGCCGCCAAGTTGCACCTGGCGTTGGACGACCTGCCCGGTTTCAAGGGCCTCAGCCAGGAACAGCTGGGCCAGCGACTGGTGATTGCGCCTTCGGTGGAGTACGTCGAACTGGCCTTCAACCATTGCAAGTACGGCGAATACTCCGCGCATCCGGTAGCCGAGATTACGATCCCAAGCGTTCATGACAGCAGCCTGGCCCCCGACGGCAAACACGTACTCTCGGCCATCGTGCAGTACGCGCCGCACGAGCTGGGCGCGGGTTGGAGCGAAGGGAAAGATGCATTCATGAAGGTCGTGTTTGACCTGCTGTCGGCCTATGCACCGGACATCCGGGAAAAAACCGTTGCCAGCGAGCTGCTGACGCCGCAAGACCTGGAGTCCGAGTTCCGCTTGACGGGCGGCCATTGGCACCACGGCGAGCTGGCGCTGGACCAGTTCCTGATGCTGCGCCCGGTACCCAAATCGGCGCAGTACAGAGCGCCCGTGGATGGCCTCTATTTCTGCGGCGCAGGATGCCACCCCGGCGGCGGCATCATGGGCAGTGCGGGCCGCAATGCGGCGAACGTGATCCTGGCAAAATGACGATAATCGGGACAAGACAATGAGAACAGTAAACTTCAGCCAACACGACCATTACCGGAACGCCGTTTTCCCCAGCCCGTTTCATGCACGACAAAAAGAGCATAACCAGCTCCGGGAATGGAGCCGCTGGAGCGACTACCTTTCGGTGCCGGCTTACTGGTGCGCGGATATGGAGTATTTCGCGGGGCGTAATGCCTGCGGCGTGTTTGACATCACGCCAATGGTCAAGCACCTGGTGACCGGACCGGATGCCCTGCCCTACCTGAACCGGCTGATGACGCGCGACGTCAGCAAAATCAAGCCGGGGCGCGTGGGTTACAGCGTGTGGTGTAACGAGCAGGGCCGGGTGATCGATGACGGGACCATCTTTCACCTGGAGGAAGGGGTGTACCGGATCTGCTCGCAGGAGCACCAGATCGACTGGTTCATGACCAACACGCTGGGCTTCGACGTCAACATCGTCGAGGACACGCACGACGTCGCGGCTCTCGCCGTTCAGGGCCCGACCAGTTGCGCGATACTCAAAGACATGGGCCTTCAGGGTATTGAAGACCTGACCCCGTTTGGCCTGACCTACTTTGACTTTGAAGGTACGCAATTGATGGTTTCGCGCACCGGCTATACCGGTGACCTTGGCTATGAATTATGGATCGGCCCTGATCATGCGGAGCGGCTGTGGGACCGGCTCTTCGACGCAGGCAAACACCGCGGGATCAAAGCCATGGGCAGCGATGCGCTGGAGTTGTTGCGGATCGAGGCTGGATTCATCCTGGCAGGCGTCGATTTTCTGCCGGCAATGGAGGCTGTCCGCCCAAGCCATACGCGATCACCTTTCGAACTTGGTCTTGGCTGGCTGGTGCATTTCGACAAGGGAGTGTTCAACGGCCGGCGGGCGTTGCAGGAAGAAAAAGAGAAAGGTTCACGCTTCCACCTGGTGAAACTCGATATCGACGGCAACAAGCCGGCGAATCAGTCTTTTGTCTTTACGAAAGATGAAAAGTTTGCGGGAACCGTCACTTCCGCCATGTGGTCGCCCTCGGCCAAGGCCAGTATCGCCCTGGCATCCCTGGAAGCGCCCCACGGTAAAAGCGATTCGCGGCTTGAACTCCAGGGGCATAGCCCGCTGCAACAATAGCTGATGGGCCGCAATACACATTACATGGACCCCCTGCTCCGGCCGGAATCGATTGCCGTCATGGGCGCCAGTGAACGCCCGGGCTCCGTGGGCCGGCAGACTATGGAAAACCTCCTGACCGGGGGCTATGAAGGACGTCTGTTCGCAATCAATCCAGGCTACGATTCAATCCTGGGTGTCCCCGCCTTCCCCAATCTCGCTGCGCTACCGGAAACCGTTGAACACGTGGTGCTGACGCTCGGCGACGCGAATATCGAGGCAGCGCTGGACGATGCCATCGCGCATGGGGCGAAAGCAGCCACGATGATGTCGAGCCTGGCACTGGAAAATGACCACGAGCCCCCTTTGCGCGAGCGCATAGCAGCCAAAATCGCGGCTTCGGGACTGATCGTTTGCGGCGCCAACGGCATGGGCTTCTACAATTGCGCTGACGGAGTCTGGGTCTGTGGCTTCGATACCCGCGAGAACCATGTTCGTGGCGGTAACGTCACGCTGATCAGCCACTCCGGTTCGGGCATGGCGGGCATCATCGATTGCGAAGAGCGCATCGATTTCAACCTGGCCGTTTCCACCGGCCAGGAACTTAGCGTGACCATGGATCAATACATGGATTTTGCGCTGGAGCAGCCGGAAACCCGCGTGATCGGATTATTCATGGAAACGGCTCGTAACCCGGAAGGCCTGATCGCCGCGTTCGAAAAGGCTAATGAAAAGAGCATACCCGTTGTCGTGCTGAAAGTAGGCCGCACCGAACTTTCCGCCCGGCTGGCCGTTTCCCACTCGGGCGCCATCGCCGGCCGCGACGACGCCTACCAGGCTTTGTTCGACCGCCATGGCGTGCAACGCGTGCAGGACATGGACGAACTGGCTACCGCTTTGATCCTGTTCGCCCAGCCTCATCCTGTGGCTGCGGGCGGACTGGTGACCATCCACGATTCCGGCGGCGAGCGGCAATTGCTGATCGACCTGGCCGGGGACATGAAGGTGCCCCTGGCCGAGATCAGCCCCACCACCCGGACTAACCTCGAGGAATTGCTGGATCCCGGCCTGCCCGCCGTAAACCCGTTGGACGCCTGGGGAGCCGGAGGACCCGGGGCGGATGCGATCATGGAGAACTGCCTGGCTGCATTGATGGCTGATCCGAATGCGGCCGTGGGTGCAGTCGTGCATGACCGCGCGCCACTGAGCGGACTTTGCGAAGAATATTTCGACTATATGCGCCGGGGGCACGAGGCGTCCGGCAAGCCCGTGTTTCTGGTCGCCAACCGCCAGGGCAGCGGAACAGACTTCGCGGCCGTAACGATTACACGCGAGGGCTTCCCGGTACTGGACGGATTGCGTCCTTTTTTAGCTGGCGTGCGCTGCCTGTTGGATTACCGGGACTTACGGCAGCGACCGGAAGGACTTCTGCCCCGCCCCGATAACGACACCGTGATCCACTGGCGGAAGAGTTTGGAAAAAGGCGGTACGCTGGACGAATACACGTCGAGCCGCCTGCTCGCCGACTTCGGCTTTCCGATGAATCCGGCCAGGCTGGAAGACAGCGAGTCAGCCGTCGTGGAAGCGGCGTCGGACCTGGGCTATCCGTTGGCCATCAAGACGGCCCAGCCGGGAATCCTGCATAAAACGGACTGCGACGGCATCCGGCTCGGCATCCAGAATGAAGTTCAGCTGAAAGCCGCATATCACGAGCTGTCTGTCCGCCTGGGAAGCCGTGTAGTGGTCGCGCCCATGGTGGACACATCGGGCGTTGAGATGGTACTGGGCCTGGTGCGCGACGAGCAGTTCGGCCCGCTGGTCATGCTCGGCTTCGGCGGCATCAACGTCGAGACCATCCGGGATGTCGCTTACGCCCTGCCGCCTTTCAGCCGAATGGAAGCCGGGCGATTGCTGGGTTCCCTGCAACTGCGCCCCCTGCTCGACGGATTGCGTGACCGGCCGGCTGTCGACATCGATGCCTTCTGCGTCGCGGCAGAGCGGTTTTCAATCATGGCGGACGCACTCGGGGATGTGTTCGAGGAGATCGATATCAACCCGGTTATCGTGCACCCGGCTGGCTGCATTGCCGTGGATGCCCTCGTGGTTTGCCGATGATGGTATCTTGGACGAATGTACTTTATGAGGTGACACCATGAGCCTGGCCAAAATCGAAAACCACGACCACCAGCAATGGGCCTCTGTCGCCGACCAGGCCCAATCCCACATCGAAACAAGACTGTTCATAGACGGTGACTACTGTGACGCCGTTGACGGCGGCCGCTTCGCCACGATCAACCCGGCCAATGGCGAGACCCTGGCCGAAATGTCCGAGGGCATGCCGGAGGATATTGACTGGGCCGTGGCTTCTGCCCGGACCGCATTCAGGTCCGGCGCCTGGTCGCGGATTGCTCCTCGGGAACGCATGGAGATTCTCTATGCCTTTGCCGGACTGGTAGACGAGCATGCCGAGGACCTGGCCGTGCTGGAGACGCTGGACATGGGCAAACCCATCGGTGATGTGGTGGCCGAGGACATCCCGGCCGTAATCGATACCATCCGCTTCATGGCCGAGGGCATTGACAAGATCGACGGCTCGGTAACCAACACGGATAACGACTCGCTGCACATGGTAATCCGTGAACCACTGGGCGTGGTGGGTTGTATCTCGCCCTGGAATTACCCCCTGCTGATGGCCACCTGGAAAATCGCGCCCGCGCTGGCCGCCGGCAACACGGTGGTGCTTAAACCCGCGGAGCAGGCGCCGATGAGCTGTGTCCGGCTGGCTGAACTGTTCGTCCGGGCCGGAGGTCCGCCCGGGGTATTCAATGTCGTCAACGGTATGGGTGAAACCGCCGGTAAGGCGCTGGCATTGCACAACGATGTCGCCAAGCTCAGCTTCACCGGGTCAACCGAAGTAGGCAAGCTGATCCTGCAGTACGCCGGCCAGTCAAATATGAAGCGCGTGGCACTGGAGTGCGGCGGCAAATCACCGCAGATTTTCATGGCCGACCTGCCGGATCTCGAAGCGGCGGTGGACGCCGCCTACAACGGGGTTTTCGCCAACATGGGAGAAGTCTGCAGCGCCGGCTCCCGGCTTTTGGTCGAAAGGCCGATATACGATGAGTTTATCGGGCGATTTATCGCCGACGGCAAGGATGCCTATGTACCGGGCGACCCGCTGGATCCCAGCTGCAACATGGGCCCCCTGGTCGATCGCGGGGCGCAGCAGCGGGTCCTGACCATGATCGAAAAAGGCAAACAGGAGGGCGCTACCCTGCACTTCGGAGGCAATGCGCCGCACGGTCTGGAACATGGCGCCTATGTCAATCCGACGCTGTTCGGGAACGTCAACAACGAGATGAGCATTGCCCGTAACGAAATCTTCGGGCCGGTGGCCAGCGTGATCCCCTTCGACGGGCCCGAAGAGGCCATCGCCATCGCCAATGACACTATTTATGGCCTGGCGGCCGGCATCTGGACGAAGGACATCAACAAGGCCATGCGCCTGGTCAAGAATATCGAAGCCGGGGTGGTCTGGGTGAACAGTTTCGAGGACGGAGACATGACCCAGCCCTTCGGTGGTTACAAACAATCCGGCCACGCCCGCGACAAGTGCATGGATAGCCTCAAGAGCTATACACAAGGCAAGTCGGCCTGGTTCCGTCTGGCTTCACAATAGACAACAATTAATCATTATGAAATTTGAACATATCATTTACGAGACCGAGGGGCCGATTGCCTGGATCACGCTCAACCGCCCCGAAAAACTGAATGCGATCAACCAGGCGATGGTAGCCGAACTGAAGTCGGCCATGGACCGGGCACAGCTCGACGACGGGGTTTGCGTGATTGTTTTAAATGGCTCAGGCCGGGCTTTCTCCGCCGGCTTCGACCTTGAAGTCGATACCAGCCCCGGGCTGTCCCGCGAGGAAGAAGTCGCCGCCATGAAAGAAGAACTGCGCAATGACTTCGACATGATCATGCGCTTTTGGGACAGTCCGAAACCGACGATCGCGGCGGTTCACACGTATTGCATCGGGGGCGCCCTGGAACTGGCCGTGGCCTGCGATATCACGATTGCCGCCAGGGACTGCCGCTTCGGTGAGCCGGAAGTCCAATTCGGCAGCGGTATCGTAGCGATGCTGCTGCCCTACATCTGCGGGCCAAAACGCGCGAAGGAAATACTGCTGACCGGCAACGACCGAATCACTTCCGAGCAAGCCGAAGCCTGGGGCCTGGTCAATCGCGTGGTGAATCCCAGGAAGCTGGTAGAGAGGGCTCGGGAACTTGCGCTCGAAATTGCCCGCAACGACCAACTGGCGGTTCGCATAACCAAGCAGGCCATCAACGCCTCTTTCGAAATCGGGCGCATGCGCGACGCACTGAAGCACGCGCTGGAACTGGATATTGCCATCGAGACCACGGAAACCGACGAATCACGGGGATTCAATGAAATCCTGAAAGAGAAAGGTGTGAAAGCGGCTATTGAATGGCGGGCGCAAAAGCTCGGGTACACAGGACAGGTCAAGCGACATGAAATCGGATGATTTGAAAAAAGAGCTGGACAACTACCTCGAAAAGCACCCGGAAACCCGTTTCCTGGAAACCCTGATTGCAGATATGAATGGCATCCTGCGCGGAAAACGGGCCGGGGTAGAAGACATCGCCAAGGCGTTTAAAAACGGCATGAACCTGTGCGCCGCGACAACGATCATGGATACCCTGGGTAACACCTTCCAAAGCATTCCCAATGGGATGAACGACGGCGATCCCGATGCCAGGGGATTTGCGGTTCCGGGCAGCCTGGCGCCGATTCCGTGGGCAAGGCTGCCGACTGCCCAGGTGCTTCTGGAAATGGTTAACCTGGATGGAACGCCCTATCAAAACGACCCCCGCAACGTCTTGCGCAGGGCCATTCAGCCGCTGAGCGACATGGGCCTGACGCCGGTCCTGGCCACGGAACTGGAGTTTTACCTGGTTGAGCACGATGGTGAACGGTTCCGGCCCAAAATGCCGCTCATACCCGGCTCCGAATTACCCCAGGGCGGCACGCAGTACGCCATGATGGAAGACCTGTACGAATTCGACGACTTCCTGACTGATCTC
>CAMYKC010000025.1 GCA_947258865.1 uncultured Lysobacterales bacterium | reverse complement strand
GGGATCAGGTCGCTGATTCGCTGGCTGGCGGAAAACGCTTTATTCGAATGCATGGCGCCTTCACCATGGATCACCTGGCGCTGCAGGTTGCTGCGTTCGACCCGGTCGTCATCCACGAGCCCCAGCCTGCCGACGCCCGCGGCCGACAGGTAGAGTGCTGCTGGAGAATTCAGGCCGCCGAGACCGACCAGCAACATTCGGGAATCCATCAACCTGCGCTGACCTTCCGGCCCTACCTGGGGCATCACGAGGTGGCGCGCATACCGTTGCGCCTGCGCCGGCTCGAGTCCCGGCGGATAACCCACCGGCAGGCCGGCATCCTGCCATGCGCGGAAACCACCGGAAACGCTTACGAAGCCGTTAAAGCCCTGTTTTATTAATGTCTCTACCGCCTTTCGGGAACGAACCCCTTCCGAGCATATGATGAATCCCGCGTTGTCCATTCCGGAGCGGCCGTTCAGGCAGTGCGCGAGTAGTTCATCCGCACTCATGGGTACAGATCCGGACGGTGCGCCTGCCTGGCGCTCGTCAGCATTCCGGATATCGATCAGTGGCCGGTTCGGGCAGGACTGTGCTTCCGCTTCGGCAACGGAAATTTCGGCGCAGGCATTGCTGTTGTCTTCCATGGAAGGAATTGTAGCCGCAAACAATAACCGCAGTGCTACTTGCGTGATTTACGCGAAGTGAACTTTTTCAGGCGCCGCCGTTTTTCCAGCTGTCTTTGGGTGAGCTTGTTCTTACGGTCCTTGTAAGGATTTTCACCATCTCTGAAATGAATGAAAACCGGCGTACCCTTCAGCTTGAAATGCTTGATGAATCGATTCACGAGGTAACGGCGGTAGCCGTCAGGAATCGTGTCGGTGCGACTGCCGTGGATGACAATCCGCGGAGGCAGCTTGCCGCCGGCGTGGGCGTAACGCAACCTGGCGGTCCTGCCTTGCTTCATCGGCGGCTGGTGGGCCTCGAACGCAGCGATCAGAACCCGCGTCAATTCAGGTGTGCTGAAGTCAATCGTCGCGCTCCTCCAGGCCTGCTGCACGGCGTCCAGCAACTCCTGGATCCCTGAGCCGTGCAATGCCGACAGGGTGACCCACCGGGCCCAGTCGACATAGGTGAGCTTACGGTCAAGTTCGCTTTTGACCGCTTTCCGGTGATCGGGATCCAGGCCATCCCACTTATTCAGGGCAATTACCAGCGCCCGGCCCTGGGTCAGAATATGGCCCAGTAATGTGGTGTCCTGGTCCGTCAGCCCCTCGCGCGAGTCAAGCATCAAGATAACTACGTGTGCTCGTTCGATGGCCTGCAGGGCTTTGATGGTGCTGAATTTTTCGATCGCCCCGGAGATTTTCGAGCGGCGTCTGACGCCGGCTGTATCGATCAACTCATATTTCTGGCCATCGCGCTCGAGCACGGTGCTGATGGTATCCCGGGTTGTACCCGGCTGATCAAAGGCCAGCACCCGCTCTTCACCCAGCAAGCGATTGACCAGGGTGGATTTTCCTACATTTGGCCTGCCGACAATTGCAAGGCGTAGCAGATCACTTTCCTCTTCCTGCTCGCCCTCATCAGCAGGAAGGGGCAACATCTTGTCGGCCGCCTGCATCATCTCTTCCAGGCCGCGGCGATGGGAAGCCGTGACCGGCAACGGATCGCCCATGCCAAGACTGGCGAAATCCGCCAGGGCCGTGTTTTCGTCCATCCCGTCGATCTTGTTGGCGACCAGCAATACAGTGCTCGAAGACCGTCTCAATCGCGCCGCAATTTCCTCGTCCTCCGCGGTCAACCCGTCACGCGCGCTGACCACGAACAACACCAGTTGGGATTCTTCGATCGCTTGCAGAACCTGTTGCGCCGTCAGGTAATCGATACCCTCGGCATTGCTCACCAGGCCACCGGTATCCACCAACAGACACGGTGATTTTCCCGTTCTGGAGATACCGTACTGACGGTCTCGCGTAACGCCCGGTATATCCGCGACCAGTGCGTCGCGGGTACGCGTCAACGCGTTGAACAACGTGGACTTGCCAACGTTGGGTCTTCCGACAATGGCGACAACAGGTAACACGACAGGCTCCCGGCTACGAGGCTACAGAGCCGCTCCCGCGCGGTAGGCAATCAACTCGCCTTTTTGAGTGAGCACGTAAAGGGTCGTCCCAACCGTCAAAGGCGCGGCGGCAAAGCCCTTCTTGCCGGCGCGGACCCGGGCCACGAACGAGCCGATGTCGGTGTCGAGCCAGTGAAGGTACCCCTCCTTGTCTCCGACAACGACATAACTCCCATAGAATGCGGGGCGGGTCAGGCCACGGTTGCTCATCCGGTCCAGTTTCCAGGTCGTTGACCCATTGCGGCGGTCCAGCATCCACAAATCACCGTTTCTCTCACTCACGGCCAGATTGGTCCGGTCTACCTGCACGCCAGTGGCAGAGGAAATGTCCTTGAACCACAACAAGCGGCCGGAATCAGCAGCAAGGGATACCAGGCGGGATTTATAGCTCGAAACGATCAGGTCGGAAGCCACGACCACCATTTGCTGACCGACATCCGCCAAGCGCGCCAGCTCCGTTCGTCCTTCTGGTGAGACAATGGTCTGGTTCCAGACAACGCTGCCGTCATCGACCCGCAGGCTGACGACGCTGCCGTCGTCATAACCGACAAACACGATACCCGCCCGGACCAGCAGGTCGGCGTTACCTCGCAATGTCAGCAGAGGGACGCTGTGGTCATAAATCCACAGGCGCCTGCCATTGACCGCGTCCAAGCCAAACACCCGCCCGTCAATGCAACGAACGACGACAATTCCGTCAGCCGAAGCTGGGGGCGACAGCACCTCTGAAGAAACCTGGGCGTTCCAGAGTTCCGACCCTCCGTTTCGGTCATAGGCAATGACCCGGCCGTCGATCGTACCCATGTAGATTTGTTCGTTATCCAGACCTGGACCGCCGGAGAACGGCTGCTTTGTTTTCAGTTCCCATACTTTCCGGCCTTTTTCGGCATCGACCGCGACCAGGAGCCCTTCGTAGTCCGCGACAAAAAGCAAACCGGACGAGTACTTCGGGCCCATGCTGAGGCCTTGTTTGCCCATGCCGTCGCCGATCCCGGTGGACCATATTTTCGAGACTTTCAGTGACGATTCGAATTCGACCAGCGGAGCCGGATCACTGGGCTCATCTTCCCCCCAGCTGCGAATCCAACTGCAACCCTGCAACACCAGTGTTGCAATGATCAGCGCGGCCAGAAGACGCTTCACGATTCGCTTCCATCCCCGGGTATTTCAACGCCCATGGATTCGAGCTTCATCACCAGTTTGTTCCTGTCGCCAACTCCGGCCTCCAGTTTATCCAGTGCTTCCAGATAAGCCTTACCGGCTTCATCATTGCGGCCCAACTCAAAATAAATATCGCCGCGGACTTCAGCGAAGCGTGCTTCGAAACCCGAAATGTCGGTAGTGGCGTCGAGCACCGTCAGGGCTTCCTCAGCCCGACCCTGGTCGAGTAGAACGCGCGCCAGCCGTTCCCTGGCCACGACGGTCAGGGCCTTGGGATAGCCGTTGTCAACAACGAACTCATAAAGGCCGATGGCCAGATCCGGTTGGTTCACCTCGAGCCGGGCCCGCGCCATCAGCAAAGCCGCCATCGAGGTATAGGGTGACTTGGGATGGTCGTCCTGCAGATTCTGGAAATTGGCCATCGCGGCGTCCAGCTGATTCGCTGAAAGCAATTGGCCCATGACTTCAAACTCAGATGAAGCCTGTTGCCGGTTGCTGATCTGCCAGTTCTGCCACTGCTTGAAGCCAAAAAGACCGCCAAATGCGATCACCAGGCCCATCACGATCGCGCTGCCGTTTTGCTGCAGCCATTTCTTGACGATTTCGCCCTGCTCGCGGGCGTCATAAACTTCTATCATTAGAATTTCTCAGGACGTAAACAGATAATTTTAACACGCGAATTGACTCGATCGGCACTTCTTTCAGTAAAACCCAAAACCGCTACGACCTCGCAATCCTCGCTCCCGACCTCAACTGTTCAACCACTCGCTCAACCAGGAAACCAGATCGTCGATAGCGACCTGCTCCTGTCCCGTTTCGTCCCTGAGGTGCTTGACCGTTGCATGACCCATTTTCAGTTCGTCTTCGCCGAGCACCAGCGCCAGAGTCGCGCCGCTGCGATCAGCTCTCTTGAACTGTGATTTGAAACTGCCACCGCCAAGATTTGACTGGATCTTCAATCCGGGAATGTCATCCCTGAGCATCTCCGCAAGTTTCAGGCCACGCTCGGTCGTTCCTTCGCCCGCCATGATGAGATATACCTGCGGTGCTTCACGGACCGGTTCGGCTTGCGTTCGCATCAACTCGATCAAGCGCTCCTGACCCATTGCGAAACCCACACCCGGCCAGGGACGCCCCCCCTGAATCTCGACCAGCCCGTCATAGCGACCGCCGGCACATACCGTACCCTGGGCGCCGAGGTCATCGCTGATCCATTCAAAAACCGCGTGGCAATAGTAGTCCAGTCCCCTTACCAACCTGGGATTCACATGATACGCAATGCCGTAGCTATCCAGCAGCGCCCTGAAACCCGCAAAATAATTCCGGGATTCTTCAGCCAGGTAATCCGTTAAGACCGGCGCGTCTTGCAGCAGTTTCTGCACCTCGGAATTCTTGCTGTCCAGGATTCGCAGGGGATTCCGGTCCAGCCGCCTGAGGCTGTCGGCGTCAAGGGCGTCTTTATGCGCAGACAGGAAGGCATGCAGGTCGTGGCGGTAACGTGCGCGCTCTTGCGAAGTCCCGAGCGAATTCACTTCCAGTCGCAATCCATTCAGTCCGAGTGCCTGCCAGATCCGCTGGCAGATGACCTGTAACTCGGCGTCAATGTCCGGACCGGCTGCGCCGAATACCTCGGCGCCTACCTGTTGGAATTGCCGGGTCCGGCCCTTTTGCGGCCTTTCGCGGCGGAACATCGGGCCCATGTACCACAGGCGCAGCGGTGCAGCGTAAAGCAGGTTATTTTGAAGCACCGCCCGTACGACCCCGGCGGTGCCTTCCGGCCTGAGGCTCAGCATTTCGCCGTTGCGGTCCTCGAAGCTGTACATCTCTTTTTCGACAACATCGGTGGCGTTACCAATGGCACGGGCGAACACTTCGGATTTCTCGACGACCGGAATCCGAATTTCTTCGAACCCATAGGACGAAAAAACACCCCTTACCGTGTCTTCGAGCGTATGCCACAGGTGCATCTCCGCCGGCAGCGTGTCATGCATTCCCCTGATTGAATTAATCGTCGAATTCACATGCTGGTCCCTTTCGCTAAAAGGCCACCGCCCGGGGAACGGGCGATGGCCTGTCGATTCTACCGGATTTCAGCGGCTTTCGGTTTCGGCCGGCTGCTTGCTGTCCGCCGTCAACTCTGCGCCCAGGGTCACCCGAACCACATTACCGCGTGTGTGTGGTCCCAGATCCACAACCTCGCCATCCAGTGTCAAAACAACGGCTGAGGCGCGGCCAATCATGACGCGAAACGGGCCCTGGCTAAGGTATGCGCGACGGGTACCTGCGCGGAGCAAATCCATTTCCAGGTGTTGGCCGTCTTTGTCGAGAATCTCGACCCAGGTGTCCGCGGAGGTGGCCACCGAGAGCCTGTGCTCTCCGGCAATTGCCGTGTTTGCCTGTGCTTCGCCTGCAGTCGTCTGCCCGGTAGACACGCTGCCGTCAGTCTCGTCTCGCTGCTGCATAACTTCGACCGAGGCTATCGACGCATTCAGATGGGTGTTCGGCGCCCGGACCTTTGACGGGTTTTCATCACTGGCCGAATCGCCGGATTCGCCGTCGTCCGCTTTGGATGAATTCAATTCGGAGTCGCCCTGCGAAAACCGGACGGCTTCATGAGTGAACTGCCAGGCGAGAGCCGCGATAAGAACCGATGCGGCCAGGTAACTCGACGTTTTCAACCATTTTTCGGTGTTACCCCGGCCGGTATTGGCGGTAAACACGGTGCGCACCTGAGGTTCCGCCCCCCGCACATATTGCATCTGGTCTTCCATCTCAGCCGGATCGACACCGAGAAAACGTGCATAGTTCCTGATATAGCCTTTCAGGTAGACAGAGGGGATTTCACCGGTTTCTCCGGTCTCAATCGCGGACAGAACCGACAGTTTCATCCTGGATCGTTCAGATGCCCGTTCGAGTGTCAGTCCTTTCTGTTCCCGTTCGTACCGGAGAATATCTCCGGGCCTCATGGGTATCAGTTCTTGCTGGTTTGTCATTGTTGTTCCCGGCCGCCATTACTCTCGGCCTGAATGGAACCTGGATAATTCTGCAGCAGTTCGCTGCGGTATCGTTCAGCGGATTTCTGATCCCCAAGTCTGGACTCGGTTCTGAATCCCAGCAGAAGGCTATCTTCGGTCGATTGCCCTACTGATTCGTAACGTTGTAGAAATGCTCTTGCTCGCAAATACGATCCTTGTCTGTAGCTGACTTCTGCCATCGGCAAAAGAGCGGCTCCATTCTTGTCGTCATAGTCGAGTGATTGTCGCAAAAATGACTCTGCTTTGTCCAGATCGCCGCGCGCTAAAGCGCAGGAACCGGCATTCGAAAGCGCGATCTCGGGCGTATTGTAGAATGGGTCTTTGACGGCCGTGAGGAAGTACTGATCCACGTTATCGCGCTTTCCAACACTGCACAGGAACGCGCCATAGTTGTTATTGACATCCCCACCTTTCGGGTCATACCGCACGGCCAGCTGGTATTCCTTCTCGGCCTCTTCCAATTCTCCGATGGTCTCGTACAGCACACCCAGCATGGTGTGAGCCGGCGCATAGGTCTTGTCGAACGCAACCGCTCTCTTCAATCTTTCCAGGGAGATCTCGTACTGGCCCCTCTCCATGTATTGCCGGCCCAGCGCCGTGTTGGTCTTCGCCGCTTTGCGTTTGTCGTCTTCAGATTTCTTCGGGGAAGAAGAGCAGGCAGCGATAAAAGCTACGGATAACAGGATCATGCACAGGTTTCGGATGCTCAATGTCTCAGGCCCTTTGTGATTGCTCTCTGATTCGCTGGCTTCTGCGGGTGCGATCCAGCACTTTGCCTACCAGTTGACCACATGCCGCGTCGATATCTCCGCCCCGCGTTTTGCGGACCGTTGCAATCAGGCCACCTTCCATCACGATGGACTGAAACTTACGGATTCGGTCTTCCGGCGAGCAACGATACGACGTGCCGGGGAAAGGATTGAACGGAATCAGGTTCAGCTTGCTGGGCAGGCGCCTCAGCAGTTTAACCAGTTTTTTCGCATGTTCAGGATGGTCGTTGACACCGTCAATCAGGGTGTACTCAAACGTCACCGTACGCTTGTGCTTGTCGGATACGTAGTCAGCACAACTTCGCATCAGTTCCGCGATGGGATACTTGCGGTTCAGTGGTACGAGCGATTCACGGAGCCGGTCTTCCGGTGCATGGAGCGATACGGCCAGTGCAACATCGATGGTATCGCGCAGGCGGTCAATCCCCGGCACCAGGCCCGCGGTAGACAGGGTCACGCGCTTGGCCGCCATGCCGAAACCAAGATCGTTGCGCAACAGGGACAATGCCGGAATAACGGCATCGAAATTCAATAGCGGCTCACCCATTCCCATCAAGACGACATTGGTAATCCGCCGGGTCCCGTTTCGTTCATGCCCCAGCGCCCGGGCCGCCTGCCATACCTGTCCGATGATTTCACCGGTTGACAGATTACGGTTGAATCCCTGCGCGCCGGTCGAACAAAAAGTGCAGTTCAATGCACAACCGACCTGTGAGGAAATGCATAAAGTGCCCCGGTTGGGTTCAGGAATGAAAACAGTTTCGATGGCGTTGCCACCCCCGAATCCCATCAGCCACTTGGTCGTGCCGTCCTGCGATAGCTGTTCACTCAGTATCTTCGGGGGTTCCAGTTCCGCAACCTGGCCCAACTTTCCGCGCAATTCCCGGCTCAGGTTGGTCATCAGGCTGAAATCGGTGACGCCCTGGTGGTAAATCCACTTCAGTACCTGCTGTGCCCGAAACGGTTTTTCACCCATCGACTCAAAGAAAGCCCGCATGCGATCCTCATCGAGATCGAACAGGTTTATGCGGGTTTCAGTTACGGACATCGTTATCGGGAAATGATGTCACGGGCTTCGAAGAAGCAGGCAATCTCGACTTTGGCGGTCTCAGGAGCATCGGAGCCATGAACGGCATTGGCGTCGATACTCTGGGCGAAATCGGCGCGGATCGTTCCCGGCGCTGCTTCCTGGGGATTGGTGGCGCCCATCAATTCCCGGTTCAGCGATATCGCATTTTCGCCTTCGAGTACCTGGATCATAACCGGACCCGAAGTCATGAAAGCCACGAGGTCGTTGAAAAACGGCCGCTCGCTGTGCACTGCGTAAAATTCTTCCGCATCTGCGCGGGAGAGGTGCTTCATTCTCGCTGCGACAATTTTCAGGCCGGCCTTCTCAAATCGGCTGTAGATTTCGCCAATTACATTCTTCGCCACAGCATCTGGCTTAATTATGGAAAGTGTTCTCTCGACGGGCACTTAAAAAATCCTCTTATGTAATTGTTTAATATTAGTATTTTTTCTATTCGCGCTTCGCAAATAAATCCGTTATAAATCACGTGAATTCTACGGACATGTCGGCTGGCGCGCAATCCGGCCCCGCACCATTCTTGACCCCCGGTTCTTCTCAAACATATGATGAATTCCGGCTCCGGCCACCTGAATCAAAACAACAAGAAGAACGAGCCAACAGAGGTCACGAATGGAAACTTTGTACTTTTTTATCCTGATCCTCACTGTTCTCGTCCTGGCTTACAAGCGGGTCCCTCTGCTCATGGCGATGGCCATCATGGTTGGGCTGACGGTCGCCTGGACCGAACTTCGCCATCTTTTCTATGTCCCGAGCTGGTTTCGATTCGCCAACGGGATCGTTGCCGTTACCCTCATAGGCTTCTCGCTGGGTCCGTTGCGGCGATTGCTGATCAGCGACCGGCTATACGGCATTTTCCGCAAAGCGCTGCCGCGCATGTCCGACACAGAGCAGGAAGCCCTGGACGCCGGAACCGTCTGGTGGGATGCCGAGATTTTTTCGGGACGCCCGCGCTGGAAAAACCTGTTGAAAGTCCCGGCGCCTTCATTGACTGAAAAAGAACAGGCGTTCCTGGACGGCCCGGTCGAAGAACTCTGCCGCATGGCGGACGACTGGGAGATTTGTGACAAACACCGCAAACTGCCGGACGATATCTGGAATTTCATACGTGAACACCGGATGTTTGGAATGATCATTCCGGAACAATATGGCGGCCTCGGGTTCTCCGCCCAGGCCAATTCGGCGATCGTCATGAAATTGTCGAGCCGAAACCTGACCACGGCCATAACCGTCATGGTGCCCAATTCGCTCGGACCCGGTGAGTTACTGCTGCATTACGGCACCGAGGAGCAAAAGAATTACTACCTGCCGCGGCTGGCGAAAGGTGAGGAAGTCCCCTGCTTCGCATTGACATCTCCAGCGGCTGGCTCTGACGCCGCCAGCATGAGCGACTGCGGCATCGTTTGCAAAGGCCGCTACAACGGCAAGAAAGTCCTGGGGCTCAGAGTGACCTGGAACAAACGCTACATCACGCTTGCCCCGGTAGCCACCCTGCTTGGCCTGGCTTTCAAGGCGAAAGACCCGGACGGACTGCTGGGTGACAAGGTAGACCTCGGAATCACCTGTGCCCTGATCCCCGCCGACACACCAGGCGTACAGATAGGTAACCGGCACATGCCGGTAGGCGCCGTCTTCCAGAATGGCCCGACCCGTGGCGAGGATGTGTTCATACCGATGGACATGATCATCGGTGGACAGGAGCGGATTGGACAGGGTTGGCGCATGCTGATGCAAAGCCTTGCTGCCGGCCGGTCAATCTCACTTCCGGCACTGGGAACGGCGGGCGGCAAAATGGCGGCCCTGATGTCCGGCGCATACTCTGTCATTCGCAAACAGTTCAATATCCCGATCGGTGAATTCGAAGGAATCCAGGAGCCCCTGGCACGCATCGGCGGGCGCACTTACCGGATGGATGCGGCCCGCATGCTCACCCTGGTGGCAATCGATCAGGGTGAACGGCCCGGAGTGATCTCCGCAATTCTCAAGTATCAGCTGACCGAGGGAAACCGACATTGCATCAATGATGCGATGGACATTCACGGCGGCAAGGGGATTATTACCGGGCCGGGAAACTACCTCGCGCACAGCTACCAGGCCTTGCCCATATCGATTACGGTCGAAGGGGCGAATATCCTGACGCGCTCATTGATCATCTTTGGGCAGGGAGCCATCCGGGCGCATCCGTGGCTGCTCAAGGAAATGGAAGCCGCACGGGACCCAAGACCCGAAGCCCGCAAAGCTTTTGACAAGGCGCTGTTTTCGCATGTCGGCCATATTTTGAGCAACCTGGTCCGCGCCCTGCTCCTCGGACTGACGGGCGGACTGCTCTTCCGATCACCGGTGCGTGGGCAAACCGCGCGCTATTTCCGCCAGTTGACCCGAATGTGTGCCG
This sequence comes from uncultured Lysobacterales bacterium, assembly GCA_947258865.1. Classification (GTDB taxonomy): domain Bacteria; phylum Pseudomonadota; class Gammaproteobacteria; order Xanthomonadales; family SZUA-36; genus CAMYKC01. The sequence continues at coordinate 13,685 of CAMYKC010000025.1, read as the reverse complement.
CATTCAGCTTTATCTCCGACCTGGTGCTGGTGCTGCTTGGCGGAAAGTTCAAGTTCAGGGAAAAACTTTCCGGACGGCTGGCTGATGCATTGATACACCTGTACATGGGTAGCGCCGTGTTGAAACGCTACGAAGACGATGGCCGGCCAGAGCAAGACCTTCCCCTGCTCCAATGGGCGATGGACGACAGTCTCCATATTGTCCAGGAGAGTCTCAAGGGCGTGCTCGCGAACTTGCCTGTTCCGGGCATCGGACGAATGGCCAGGTGGATCATCTTCCCGCTGGGAGCGCCTTACTCCCAACCATCAGATCGTACTGGTCAGAATGTTGCGAGACTGCTGTTGACCGAAAATGACAGCCGCGACCGTCTCGTTTCGGGTGTCTACATTTCAGACCAGGAAGATGCAAGCGGCCGGGTTCACACGGCATTCCACCTCGCGCTTACCTCTGCCAAAGCAGAGAGCGCGATACGCAATGCCCTGAATGAACCGGTGACTTATGAGAACCATGAAAAGCTGGTGCAGAAAGCCGTGGAAAGCGGCGTCATAACGGAAGAACAGGCTACGACAGTGAGACTGGCTCAGGAAGCAACGCGCGCGGTGATCGAGGTAGATGAATTCACCCGGGCCGAAATCGAGGGTTACGAAGAACCCGCATTCCGCCCGGCTGCAAACAGCGGTTGAGCGCAAAGCGGGTATTCGTTCACGAGAGGAATTCCAGTATTTTTTTTCTTTTCTGCATGCCGTCTTCAAAACCCAGCTTGATCAGTTCCTGGCAGTATGCCTCTTCGAATAACAGGTAACTGGCCATGCGCCAGTCTCGTCCCCAGCCACCAAGTGTGCGCAGCAGCGTCCGCACAGCGCGCGGTATCTCATGCATGTGTTCATGCGTGACTTCCCGGAGGTCCCGGCTGGGCCGGACTACGAATGATTCCATCCTCTGCAGCCCGCCGATTCGCCGTTTTTCTTCTGAAACCAGATCCAGGGTCTTGTTTATGCGTTTGAGTCGATTCAGATCCGCATTGAGTGTATCCATGAATATGGTGTCCAGCAGGTAGCCACCAATTTCCCCGAGCGATGGGTAAGGAACTGGCGTCGCGGGCCGGGGATCGGGCCGCTCGTCCCGTGTCGATATCACGAGCAATCGATCTGCCCCGAGGTGAATAGCGGGACTGAGCGGGGCCAGCATCCTCATACCACCGTCACCGAAATATTCATTTCCAATCAGTTCGGCTGGAAACAGCAGCGGCAGTGCCGCCGATGCCAGCAGGTGGCTAACACCTATTTTGGCGGGCTGGCCGAGCCGTCGTGCCCTTTGCCAGGGTTCGACATCTTTGGCAGCCTCATAGAAGCTGATCGCCGAAGCACAGCTATAGCCCGACGCCGTGATACTCAATCCCCGAAGCACGCCCCGCTCGATGGCGGTATTGATCCCATCGAGTTGAAGCGTGCGGCCCAGAAACCGGCGCAGCGGCTCGTTATCCAGCAGCGATCTCGGATGAGATACGAAGCGCCCCCCCAGCGCCAGTGAAAATGCCCAACGCAAACCCGACTTCAATACCGTCCAGCCGTCGGTCCGGTAAACGCGGTCGCAGTGCATGCTCGACCAAAAGCGTTCCAGCCGCTGTAACGCCGTGGTGAATTCATGGGCATGGCTGGCAAGCACTGCCGCATTGATCGCACCGGCCGAGGTGCCACAGATTACCGGGAATGGATTGACATCGTTCGCCGTCATTTCCCCAATGGCTTTGAGTACTCCCACCTGGTAAGCACCCCGAGCTCCGCCACCCGGCAGAATGAGGGCGGTGCAAGGTCTGCGGGGACCTGGGCCGTTTGAGTTTCCCGGGCACATGCCAGCGAATATACCTGCTTTTTCCGTTATCTGCAGGACAGACTCATGCTTGTGGTGTAAGCAATTGATAAATTGAAACAAAGCAATCAATGAATGGTATACTTTCGAATCAACAGGGACTTTTGGCGATCAATGCCGGATAGGGACATAATGAACAGCAGCGTAGTTTCTACACAAGAACGGACAGAAGGACGGCACTCTCGCCTTCTGGCTGCACAAGAAGCGGTCAACAACATACTGCTCGGCAAAGACCACCAGGTGAGGCTCGCATTCTGCTGCCTGCTCGCTCGCGGTCACCTGCTGATCGAAGACGTACCAGGCGTTGGAAAAACCACGCTCGCCCATGCCATGGCCAGGACCATCGGGTCGGATTACCAGCGTATTCAGTTCACCAGCGACCTCCTTCCGGCCGATATCCTGGGCGTATCGATATTCAAACGTGAGAAAGACACGTTCGAGTTTCATCCCGGCCCGATCTTCTCCCAGGTCATCCTGGCCGACGAAGTGAACCGCGCGACGCCGAAAACCCAAAGTGCATTGCTCGAAGGCATGGCGGAAGGCCAGGTCACCATCGAAAACGATACACACGTGTTGCCCAGCCCGTTTTTCGTGATGGCGACCCAGAATCCGGTAGACCTGGTCGGCACCTATCCTCTGCCTGACTCTCAATTGGATCGATTCCTGCTGAGTTTTTCTCTGGGCTATCCGGACCCCGTTGCAGAACGCGAACTGCTGACCTCGGAAGACCGGTCGCGCATGCTGAACCGCACCGAAGCGTTGTTGACGCCAGGTGATATTCACGGCTTGCAGGAAGATTGTGAAAAAATCCACGCGAGCGAAAACCTGCTGGATTACATCCAGGCATTGCTGCTGGAAACCCGTGATGAACGATGGTTTGAAACCGGCCTGTCCCCGCGCGCCGGGCTCGCACTGTTGAATGCCAGCCGGGCTCATGCTTTTCTCGAGAATCGCGACTTTGTCACCCCGGAAGACGTGAAGACCATATTCGTCGGGCTCGCCCGGCACCGGCTGAGTCCCACCTCGGGATTCAGTCAGTCTCCGGAAGAACAAATTGGAGAACTGCTGGACCAGGTGCCCATACCTTAGGCGTATATCCACGGAAGGATTTCAATGACTACCAGTATCATCGCCAGCGAAAGACCCCCTTACGGGCGGCGCGTCGACCGCTGGATACTCGACTGGGTTCGCCGGCGAAAAGGAACGACTGAACTTCCCCTGACACTTGAATACCAGCACATCTACGTAATGCCGACCCGTTTCGGTTTCTGGTTCGGTGTGCTGCTGGCGCTAATGGCAATCGGTGGGCTGAATTTCAACAACAACATGACATTATTGTTGTGTTTTCTGCTCGCCTCGATCGCCATGCTGACGACGTTGCTGGCCTATCGCAACCTGGTCGGGATCACACTGAACGGCATTCTGGCCAACCCGGTATTCTCAGGTGAAAACGCGCACTTTCGCATTTTGCTGAAAAACACAGAAGAACGTAACCGATTCGCGATCCAGGCAATTTCAGCAGAATCGGTGGATTGCATAGACATCGAACCACAGCACACCCGGCGTTTGCGCGTTGCGCAGCAAACGTGGCAACGCGGCTGGATGGAAATGGATTCTTTCCGGATCGAAAACCGTTTCCCGCTTGGCCTGTTCCGGGCCTGGACCGTCGTTATTCCCAATGCCCGCTGCCTTGTCTATCCGAAACCATCATCCAACCCGCCACCTCTCCCCAGGACGGGCCGCGGCGACTACGGCACTGCCCACAAGGGAGAAGGCGAACATTTTCATGGCTTGCGCGAATACCAGCCCGGTGATCCTCTGCGCCGAATTGCATGGCGTGCAAGTGCCCGTCATCAAAAACTGTATTCGAGAGAGATGGAATCGCCCAGTGAGGAAGCCTGTGAGCTCAACTGGTACTTAATGGGCAGTGGTGACACCGAGGAAAAACTATCCATTCTGACCGCATGGATTCTGCGCGCGGAACGCAGGCAAATACCCTACAGCCTGGAAATGCCGGGTGCTGCGCTGCCATCAGACCTGGGTGAGGACCACCGGGATGCCTGCCTCGAAATACTGGCGCTGTGCAAGACATGATCGATCCGGGCCGAAAAACGGTCTACTGGGTGATTGCAACCCTCTCGCTGGCCATGCTGCCCCAGCTTGTGCGCATGCCGCCGCTGGTGGCAGCCATCGCGGTTCTGCCGCTGGCCTGGCGCGTCACTGCCGAACGCAAGGAATGGCCGGCATTGCCCGCACTGTTGCGCCACGCAATGACCGCCGTCGGGCTTCTGTCGTTGTTTTTTTCTTATGGTGACCTTTCCGGCCGGCGGGCAGCTGTCAGCCTGCTTGCCGTCATGCTGTCGCTGAAGATGATGGAATGTTACCGAGTTCGCGACGCGCGGCTCGTCGTTTGCTTCAGTCTTTTCCTGTGCGCCACCCAATTCCTGTTCGCACAGGGAATCGTCATGCCCTTTTATGGGGTGACAAGTGTAATCGTGGCGCTTGTCACGCTGACCCGTTTGCACCGCAACGAAGCCTGGTCTCACGAAGGCGAACCGCCCGCCATCAAGTCGTCTCTGTTTTCTGAGCTTGGTTTCAGCCTTCGTCTGCTGGCGCTCGCGGTACCGGCCGGCCTCGCCTTTTTTCTGCTTTTCCCACGCCTGTCCAGTCCGCTTTGGGGCATTCCGGAAACCACGCTCGATTCAAAGACAGGCCTGTCCGACTCGATGTCACCGGGCAGCATCCAGCAACTTTTCATGGACGACAGCCCCGCGTTCCGGGTCGAGTTCGAAGGGCCCGCCCCCAGGCCGGACGAACGTTACTGGCGCGGGCCGGTATTCTGGCAATTTGATGGCAAAACCTGGAGGCAAAGTTTTTACAGCCGCAATATTGTGGCGACTTCAAGGCCGGATGCCGGCCAGTCGGCCTCGCGCTACTCCGTACAGATGGAGCCCAATGAACGAAACTGGCTCTTCGCGCTCGACTACCCGGTGACGGTGCCGCGCGACACGCGATTGACTCTTGATTATCAGCTGATCCGGCGGGATCCGGTTATCCAGCTAATGCAATACTCCATGACGTCCAACCCGGATTTCATCGATGCGCCGGATCTGCCTGAAACCCTGCGCTACCAGGCGCTGAAAGTCCCGGAGAAGTCCAGCCCCAGGACCCGCGAGCTGGTTGAACGCTGGCGGCGGGAAACGCCCGATGACCGGGCTTTCATTCAACGGGTCTTGAGCCATTTCAATGAACAGCCCTTCCACTATTCTCTGGAGGCGCCATTGCTCGGCAGGCACCCGGTGGATGAATTCCTGTTCGAGACGAGAATGGGGTTCTGTGAACACTACGCCTCCACTTTCGCCGTGATGATGCGCCTGGCGGACATACCCAGCCGAATTGTCACCGGTTACCAGGGCGGTTGGTACAACCCGCTGGGCAACTATCTTCTGGTGCGGCAGTCCGACGCGCACGCATGGACGGAAGTCTGGTTACCGGCAAGCGGATGGACTCGTGTCGACCCCACCGCCGCGGTATCTCCCCTGCGGATACAACAGGGTTCATTGGGCGCGATGGGTGCGCCCAGGCATTTTCTGGACTACTCATGGCTGCGCCAGGCCCGAAACAGTGTGGACATCATTCAGCAGCGTTGGAACGATTGGGTCATCGAGTATGGCGCCGGGAGCCAGGCTCGCCTCTTTGAGCCACTGGGACTCGGAGAGATGACTCCGGCCAGGCTGGTTGTCGTGCTGTTCATCGCCATGGGTATTTTCAGCGCCATCCTGTTCCCGCTCGTCCTGCGTATCAAAGGGCCTGGTTACAAGGATCCCGTTCAGCAGATCTGGCAAAAGTTCCTGAAACGCCTGCAATCCATGGGATTCACCGCGCTGCCATCCAGCGGCGCACTCGAACTCGCCGATGCTGCTTCCCTGCAAATTCCCTCCGAAACCGATTCGATCCAGCGCATTGCGGATCTTTATACCCGATGCCGTTATTCCCCTGATCCGCCGCCGTTGAATGATCTGAAACACGCCGTCGGCGAATTCCGCCCAAATAAAAAGGCCGGCTGATGTAAGATAAATGGATCAGATCACGGTCCAAAGTATTGCGGGAATTCGATTTCCTGCAAGTACATTAAGAGGAAGCTCACATGCGACTGTTGACATTCATGATCGTTATCCTGGTCATATCCGCTTGCACGACAGTCCCGGAACAACTCCAGGGAACCTTTTCCGAAGTATCGCCCGCCCGGGTGGAGCCGGCTGTTTTTGGATCGAACGTCCGCTGGGGCGGCGTAATCATCTCGGCAACGAACGAGGGCACCCGGACCTGTTTCGAGATACTATCGCGTGATCTCGACAGGTACTTGCGCCCGGAAATTCAGGACCAGACTGCCGGACGTTATATTGCCTGTAAATCCGGGTTTCATGATCCCGAGGTTTTTACCCGGGGCCGCGAGGTCACCGTGACAGGCCAGATTCGAAACATTGAAGTTCGCAAACTGGATGATTTCGATTACCGTTATCCCGTGCTCGATGTGGATCATCTCGTTCTGTGGGAAAAACGCAGGAACGTGGTGGTCTACCGTGGCTTTAACGACCCCTGGTACTGGCATCATCCATATCGCGGATGGGGCTGGGGATGGCCCTATCACGGGTCTTACCCAATGCACGGCACCGGCTTCGTGGAGACCCGGACTCTATTACCGGATCCGTCCATTGTCGATTCGTCGGCACCCGAACCACGCTGACGGGCGCAGGATAATCCCTAAATCCGCGGAGAAAATTAATGGCTGACTTCCAGGGTTTCCCAAGGGATTTTTTTAAATTTTTCGAGGCCTTGCAGGCCAACAACAATCGAACCTGGTTCAACGAAAACAAGAGCCGCTATCACGAATCGGTGGTTAACCCGATCAGTGAATTCATCATTTGCATGGCGCCCAGGCTGAAACAGATCTCAGCGCACTATGTTGCCGATCCGAAGCCGCATGGCGGATCCATGTTTCGAATTTACCGCGACACACGTTTTTCCAAAGACAAAACACCGTACAAGACTCACGCGGGCGTACAATTCCGGCATGCCGCGGGAAAAGATGCTCATGCACCCGGCTTCTATGTTCATCTGGCCAACGACGGGCTCTTCTTTGGTGGTGGCGTTTGGCAACCGCCCGGACCAAAACTGAACCAGATTCGTGATTACATTGTCGACAATGCCCGTTCCTGGTCACGAATCGTTAACTCGAAGAGAGTGAAGGAAGCGGGCGGCATCAAGGGCGACTCGCTGGTTCGTCCGCCCCGTGGGTTCGATGCGGAACATATCCATATCGAAGACCTCAAGCGAAAGAGTTTCTACGTCATGATGGAAGCGCCCGCTGCACATGCCCTCAAACCGGATTTCATCGACGAAGTCAGCGAGGCATTCAACCGTGCCGCTCCCCTGAACCGCTTTATCACCGGGGCCCTGGACCTCCCCTTCTGATCCGGCCAAACCGAACCCATGACAACGATACTCTTCATCCTCCTGTTCACCGTATTGGTCTGGTGTGTCTGGACGTATAACCGGCTGGTCAAATTGCGTAACCAGGTAAATGAAGCCTGGGCCGGCATCGACGTGCAGCTGCAGCGCCGTTACGACCTCGTTCCCAATCTCGTCACCACGGTAACGGGCTACATGAAGCACGAGTCGGGCGTTCTTGAACGCGTTACCCGGCTGCGTGGCAATCCGGATATGGACGTGACGCTCCGGGCCGATGAAGAATCCGGCCTGTCCCGTTCGATCGGCCGCCTGTTCGCACTGGCCGAAGACTACCCGGACCTGAAAGCGAGCGAGGGTTTTCAGCAACTCCACGAGAGTCTCGTTGAAATCGACAACATGATGCGCACGCTCACCGCCCTGGCATGGCTCGCTTTCTGCCTCGTTTCACACGCACTCTCCGCTGACGAGCGCATACTGGACTACCGTTCCGACATCCATATTCACGAGAACGGTGAGCTGACCGTTACCGAGACCATCCGGGTGCGGTCTGAAAGACAAAAGATCCGGCGCGGAATTTACCGGGATTTTCCAACCCGCTATCGGGATCGGCTGGGCAACTATGTCAACGTGGATTTCACTCCCATCTCGGTCAAACGCAATGGGAATACCGAAGTCTGGCATACCGAGAAAAGATCGAACGGAGTCCGGGTGTATGCCGGCAGTGCGGAACGGCTGCTCGACCCGGGCGTTCACGAGTATGAACTGGTGTTCGCGACCAACAGGCAACTGGGCTTCTTCTCCAGTCATGACGAATTGTATTTCAACGCGGTCGGCACCGGCTGGGTCTTTCCCATCGACAGGGCCGTGGTCACCGTTTCGCTTCCATTCCAGGTAGCCTCAGGCCAATTGGTGCTGGACGTTTATTCGGGGCCATTCGGTGCGAAGGGCGCCAATGCCGTGGCCGAAGCGCTCAGTGAAAACAGGGCTCGATTCGAGACCACGCAACCGCTTCGTCCACGAGAAGGCCTGACCATCGCGGTTGCATGGCCCAAGGGGCTGATCGAAGAACCCGGGGCCGGTCAAAAAGTGCGCTGGTTCCTGGCTGACAACGGTTCCGCTGCTGTTCTGCTGGTGGGATTGCTGGCCGTTCTGGGCTGGTATCTGCGGGCCTGGAACAAGGTCGGGCGTGATCCGGAAAAAGGCGTGATCATCCCGCGTTTCAAGCCACCCAAGGGGCTCTCTCCCGCCGCATCGCGCTATGTCCATTCGATGTCTTTCGATCGCAATTCCTTTACCGCGGCCGTCATCAGCCTGGCGGTCAAGGGACAGTTGATCATCGGCGAAGAAGACAAGGAATTCAGCCTGGAGCGCAGGCCGGCGGCGCCAAGGGCCGAACTCACAAAGGGCGAGCAGGCGGTGCTGGACACCCTGCTTCCCCGGCCCTCATCCCGTATCGAAATGGATGACAAAAATTACAAGGAATTCCAGGCGGCCAGCAAGGCCCTCAAAAAGGAACTGAAAAATGAATACCTCGGCCGCTTGTTTCACCTGAATGGGATCTACCTCGTGCCCCCGATCCTGATGTCGGTCGCCGCCGCGGTCATTGCCGTGTTCCTGGACGGCGGACCGCCGGTCTGGATCTCATACCTGGTCCTGACGATGGCCCTGCATGGCCTGTTCGCTTTCCTGATGCGTGCGCCCACGCACGGCGGCCGATTGGTGATGGATGAAATCGAGGGATTCAAGATGTATCTCGACACGGCCGAACAGGACCGGCTCGATCGCATGCGTTCTCCTGCGCTGACCCCTGAAGTATTCGAGGCTTTCCTGCCCTACGCCTATGCCCTGGGCGTGGAAAACAGCTGGTGTAAGCGTTTTGCGCGTGAAATCCCCGAAGAAATGCGCGAACAGGCTGGCTACAACCCCGACTGGTACAGCGGGCGTTTCCGGGGCATGAACGCACTCGATCACCTGGGGGACAACTTCGGCAGTTCGTTTTCTTCCGCGATCTCGTCGGCGTCTTCACCTCCCGGATCATCGTCCGGCTCCGGTGGTGGCGGATCTTCAGGCGGTGGGGGTGGCGGCGGTGGCGGCGGCGGCTGGTAGAAGCCCTTGGCCAATAAACAAGCTCATCAATCAGGAAACATCGCGAGCAGCTCTGCGAACCTGGGGTGATCGCGTACGTTGTCCAGGTCCGAGTCGTGCTCCAGCCATTCCCGGTTCAGGCTGCCGACTTTGAGCACACAATGCTCCAGGCAATCCAGTGATTTTTCAGTCTCTTCCGCCAGGGCATACAGGCAGGCTGCGTTGTAGAGGACGATGGAATCCATTGGCGCCTTGTCGATTGAGGCCTGCATCGACTGCAGGGCCTTTTCCCGTTCCCCCAGCCTCAACAGGGCAAAAGCGGACATGTTCAAGGCACGGTTGTCGTCGGGATTGAGTTCGAGCACCGTTTTTGCCCGCTCGACCCCCCTTCTGGCCGACTCCAGCTCACGTTCCTGGTCACCCTTGCTGTGGTACAACTGGGAAAGTAACAAGACACTCTGGTAATCTTCCCGCCGGACATCGGCGGCGCGTTCAAACAATTCAATCGCCCGATCCAGATCACCCTCGTGAACCTTGTTGCGGCCGAAGAAATACCAGGCATCGTAGTTTTCCGGGTCCAGTTCGATGGCTTTTTCAAATTCGATTTCCGCCTTTTTATACTCCTGCACCATGCAATGCGCGATCCCGGCGGACACGTGGGATTCCGACCGCTCCGGCGCCAGTTCCAGGGCCTTCTTGCTGGTGCGAAGCGCCTCGTCGCGGTTCACGTTGCTGGCATTGAAATACATGTACTCGAAGCCATAGGTATAGGCCAGGCCCGCCCAGGCACGACCATACCCGGGATCCACCTCGAGCGCCTGATCGAACATCTGCCGGGCATACACCGTGTCCTGGAGATTGTGCCGGGCAAAATAACTCAGCCCGCGCAAAAAAAAGTCATAAGCCTTCAGATCCACCCGTTTTTCAGAAGCAACACCCGGCCGTTTCAACGTCACGCTCAGGGCATTGGCAATGGAAACGGCAATTTCCTCCTGGATTTCGAAAATATCCTCCAACCGCCGGTCGTATTGCCGCGACCAGATGTGATAACCATCAGAGGTTTTGACCAGCTGCGCGGTAATGCGGAGCTTGTCGCCGGATTTGCGGACGCTTCCCTCCAGCACCGTCTGCACATTCAGCTTTTTCCCGATCTCGGTGACGTCGGCGCGTTTTCCGCTGAACTGGAATGCGGTCACGCGGGAAGCGACCCGCAGGTTCACGACCTTGCACAAGGCGTTCAGGATTTCCTCCGCAATACCCTCGCAGAAATAGCCCTGGTCGCCATGTTCGCTCATGTCATCGAAAGGAAGAACGGCTATCGAGGGCGCGGTGTCATCGAACTCGGGCGGGGAATCTTCCGCCTTTTCTGTGGCAGTGGCCGAATCCCTGCGAATGCCACCGGGTGTGAGTTCATAAGCCCAGGCGAGCACCAGCGCAATCGGAAAACCCAGCAAGAGGATAACGATCAGCAGGGTCAGTGCCCAGGGCGGCAGGCCCAGCGCTTCGAAAGTCACTTCACCAACCTGCATGACGACCCAGCTGACGACGATATAGACGATCCCCACGCGGACCACCTTGCGCTTCTTCAGCTGTTTCCAAAAGCCTTTGCCGGGTTTTTTGGTCATTGATATTCCCCTTTTTAGTGTAGCAAAGACGGCCCTGATCAACCGGGAATGATTGCCATGAACAGTTGATCATATTTACATTACTGTATATATTTATAGTATATCTATGCACGGTACAGGAAAATGAATGAAAAAAGACTCACCGCAAGACAAAGGCAAATTCTTAACTTTATCTCTGAATTTATTGAAAAACATAAGTTTCCTCCCACCAGATCGGAGCTGTCCGCTCATTTTGGCTTCCGTTCCCCCAATGCGGCTGAATCCCACTTGAGGGCTCTGGAGAAGAAGTCGGTCATCGGTATCGAGCGCGGTGTTTCGAGGGGTATCGCCCTGCTTCCACTCGCCGCGGATGAATTACCTGACTCCGCCAACACACCGCTCCCGCTGATTGGCCGCGTAGCCGCCGGCAGCCCCATCCTCGCGCAGGAAAACATCGAGGATGAATACCGCATGGATCCCTCGCTGTTCCCCCGCAAACCCCATTACCTGCTGCGGGTGGAAGGGATGAGCATGCAGGACGCCGGCATCCTGGATGGTGATCTGCTGGCGGTGCACCGCACTCCCGAAGCGCGCAACGGGCAGATCGTGGTTGCCCGGGTGGACGATGAAGTAACCGTGAAACGCTTCCGCAGGCGCGGCTTCCGGGTGCAGTTGATCCCGGAAAACGTCGATTTCGAGCCCATAGAGGTTGATTTACGGCGGCAGGAGCTGGTCATCGAGGGTCTCGGGGTCGGCGTGATCCGGCCCAGGCTGTGATGTATGTGCTTACAGGAGGTGCCGGGTATCTGTGTGCAGGACACGCTCGAGACATCCCTGTGCACTCTTAGCGCAGGCAATGGAGCGAATGCGGTTTCGCCGGAGGCGAAGAAGCATTCGAGAAATGCCGTTGCGCGTCTGCTCCCGACAGATGAAGGTCCTGCACACAGATACCCGGCACCTCATATCGACGTATTCGTTTATCGCCGGCAAGGCCGTCTCGCAGCAATGACCCAAAAACGCGCAATCGACAAGTTACTGGAAACCACGCCCCAACTGTGGAAAGGCCGTCAGGCCAGTCTTGTCCAGCGCGCCCTGTCCTCCGGACATGCCAGGCTCGATGCGCGTTTGCCCGGTAATGGCTGGCCTCTGGGCGCGGTAACTGAAGTCATTTCCCAAAAACCCGGTCTGGGTGAATTCAGCCTGCTGTTTCCGGTACTGGCAAACACCGGCAGTCGGGGCCAGTGGGTCATCCTGGTCGACCCGCCCTGGGTTCCCTACCCCGCCTCGCTGTGCGGGCACGACCTGCCGCTCGAGCGGCTGCTGCTGGTACGCAGCGGCAGCGAAAAGGAATCTCTGTGGGCCTGTGAACAGGCGCTCAGGAATGGCCGCGGCGGCGCCGTGCTGGCCTGGCCGGAACGCATCAGCTTCGCCCGGCTGCGGCGCTTGCAACTCGCGGCGGAAGCCAATGCCAAACTCACGTTTCTGTTTCGGCCGGAAACCGCCCTCCAGGAATCTTCGCCGGCTGCGCTGCGCCTGCAACTCGAGCCCGGCGAGCGCAACGGCACCATGGTCAGGGTGGTCAAGTGCCGCGGGAGCCGCCCGCCCGAACCGGTATGGATTCCGCAACCTTTCTCAGCTTATGCGAAGCAGCCGCAGCAGAATGAAGAGCATGTGCCCCTTACCGAGAACTTCAGCCAACCCCTGCTGGCTCGCCGTGTACTTCCCGCACCTGGCGCTGGACCCCTTCACCCGGGGACAGCAAGGCAGGGAAATAGCGATAGCGGTCAGCGATTTCATTGAGCGCCGCGATCTCATCACGGACTGCAATCCGGCTGCCCAGACCGGTGGCATAAAACCTGGCATGCCCGTGACGGCAGCACTGGGCATACTTGGCGAATTACGTGTGGTGGGGCGTGACAGGACGGCTGAGCAGCAAACACTGCAGCGCCTGGCAGCCTGGTGTTACCAGTACAGCCACCAGGTATGCATACCGGATATACGCAGCGGCTTGTTCCTGGAGGCCGGTGGAAGCGAGCGGCTGTTCGGCCGGCCGGAGCATCTGGGCGAACGCCTGGAACAGGAACTGGCGCAGCTGGGTTATCACGCCATGACGGGCTCAGCTCCCACCCTGGAAGCTGCCTGGCTGGCGGCGCGGGAGAGCCTGCACATCGCCAGCCGGGGCCACATACGCCGGCAACTCGGCCCCCTGCCCCTGCAGCGCCTGTACCTGAACGCCACGCAACAAGTCGCCATGGAACGCATGGGTTTTCGCCAGTTACGTGACTTGCTGCGCCTGCCGCGCAAGGCGTTGACCCGGCGCTTCGGACCCGCCCTGCCCGACTACCTCGATCGGCTGCTGGCTATTCGCCCCGACCCGCGTGCGCTGTATCAGCCGCCAGAGACTTTCTCCAACAGGCTGGAACTGCCGTCGGAAATCCATACCTGCCAGGCTTTGCTGTTCCCGCTCAAGCGCCTGGTGGAAGAATTGTGCGGTGTATTGCGCGGTGGCGAAACCGCAGTGCAGTCGCTGAACATCACACTCGGCCACGAAGATTCCGACAATGAAAATAAGGAGTCTCGCTTCCCTGCTCCCGGCTGCGCCGGAAGGCGGCTGCGCTCGACGGCATGCAATAGGCGCACGACCCCTCTGGTACC
>CAMYKC010000024.1 GCA_947258865.1 uncultured Lysobacterales bacterium | reverse complement strand
CCGGGGAAGTGACGGTGGACCGTGGGTCGCTTGCGGTTCCATGCAGTCCCCTCTATTAATTTCCTCATAACTTCGCACGAAACCGCGCATCCGATATTTTCCCCAGGCGGCTCTCGCGCCAGATCATCAGGATATTCGAGGCGATAACAACGGTGGCCCCCGCGATCACCGTCGGCATGGGCCATTCGTTCCAGATCATCCAGCCGAACAGCGTCGCCCAGATGATGCCACTGTAATTGAACACCGTGACAACGGCGGCCCGGGCGTTGCGAAAGGCGATGGTGAGTAGCCACTGGGCCGCGGCGCCCGACAAACCGACGCCTAACAGCAGGGGGACCTCGGCCAGCGCGGGCCGCACGGCAATAAACGGCAGTGGCAGCGCGGTCAGGAATGTCCCGATGAGAAAAAAGTAAAACGTTATGGTTTCCGGGCTCTCATAGGAACCGAGATAGCGCACGATGATCTGCAGTACCGCATGCAGGAGGGCGGAAAAAATCGCGACCATAATGCCCAGTGCATACACCTCACCGGATGGGTGCGACATGATAACCACGCCAATAAAACCAATCACGACAGCGGACCAGCGGTAAGGGCCAACGGACTCTTTCAGGAAAATCACGCCCAGCACCGGGATGAACAATGTCGATGTGAACAACAAAACCGTCGTGTCTGCCATCGGCATCAGGGAGAACGCGGTAAAGGTGGTGACCAGACTGAGCGTGCCAATGACCGCCCGGATGCCGACCAGGGCGGGCTTGGCGCGCAGCACGAGAATCTCGCGCCGCCCGAAGACGAATACCAGGACAAGGAATGGCAAGCTGGCGATCAGGTTCCGGTAGAAAGCGATTTCGATGACCGAGTGGTTCGCGCTCAGCAACTTTGCGAACATATTCATGACCGTGAACATGAAAAACGCGCCCATGGCAGCAGCCATGCCCAGTACGACATGCTCGCGGTGTGCGTCTACTGGTTTTTTTCGCGGCATCCGGGACTTCTGTTGCGGGGGCGAGCTTAATTTTATCCGAATACCCGTTTACTTTGGCACTTTAACCTGACCCCATACTTCTGATATTAAGTAAAATTAAGCTGTTCGACTCCAAAAAACGGCATCAAGATGTGTATTGCGCTTGCACAACAATGGCTGCGGCGACTATAACTGTCACATCATGCTCGTTATCATCACGACACTGGTTCTGGGTACCCAGACAATAACCGCCGTCTCTACGCCCATCGTCATTGCCGACAGCAACCGCCTGCCGCCTGCGGGGAGCGCCTGGAAAGGCGATGCACCGCATCACTTTCTCGACGAGCAGGTGACGCTTTTTTGCGGATCACATGGCACCATCTCGGGAAATGGCGATCCGCCAGATCAGAAGGGGCAATCATCCGTAATTCAGTACAAGGCCGTGTTCACGGGGGAGCTGACGTTGAATCCACCCCTGGCTGAAAATACCCGCAGCTACCCCATCAGCGACCCGATCAGAATGACGGAACGCATCACGTCACGGGGTAGCCGGGGTGCGACGAGGAACTATGACACCGAGTTGACCGCCGTGGTATTCAGCGGCGCGGACTTTCCGGAAAATGTATCCGTGCGTGAAAGCCCCCGGCGCCGTTCGCTGGGCACCGCCTCGATCGGCCGCACCAGGCAGGGCACATACAAGATTCAAAGCAGCTACGAGGTTTGGCTCGAGGTCAGTGTCGATGGCGGCCGGTCCTGGCACCTGGCCAGCGATGCCGTCACGATGAAGCTGGCGCCCGAGACAAAGGCTGCAGCAATCTCCACCCGTGAAGTGATCGACTAGACTGGATTTTCAGTGCGTAGACTATCTTGCCATCAATGCCCGGTACCCGACAGCCATAAGGCCGCATATGCAATGACAAGCGCGCCCACAGTTCCAGTCATCCGCGTACCCAGGGCAAGTTAAGCTGCCAAAACTGATGCCTCCCGACGCACCGGTAACTGCGTTTATTTTGCAATTACTCTTTACAATTTATTTTCTAGTTACTTGCTTATTAATTGACAATTCCAAATTTTTCGACCGCATATTTTACAATTAATATTAAAGTTACTTGCGAATTAGTTTACAATTGTCGGCATGGTGAAGGCCAGATCGACACGCGATACCATTCGCCGATACATAGAGAAAAACGGTTCTGCGACGGGCCCTGAATTGGCGAAATATCTGGGCATGACACGGCAGGCAGTCGGCCTACACTTGCGTCAGCTCATCGCCGACGCCGAAATATTCAAGACGGGATCGACGCGAGCGGCCCGATATTTTCCGTGGGGCGCTGCAGCCGCGGCACGTTGCGTAAAGCGTGACCTTGCACTTGTGGGCCTCGATGAATCCACCGTCTACGAAGACATTGCGATCACGCTGACGCTTTCTCGGCTTCCCGGCCATATTGAATCGATAATGCACTACGCGTTCACCGAGATACTTAACAATGCGGTCGATCATTCGGAATCGGATCAGTGTGCCATTGAGGTGCAGCTTGATGCCACCAAACTGGCTTTCACCGTGAGAGACCGCGGCATCGGTGTTTATTATTCAATCGCCGAAAAATTCGATCTTCCGGATGAACATCAGGCGATGATCGAACTGCTGAAGGGCAAAACCACCACGAAACCACATGCACATTCTGGTGAAGGCATTTTCTTCGTCTCACGGGCAGCCGATCGGTTCGTGCTCAGATCTCATCGGCTGCAGGTCGAGTGGGACCGTGATCGCGATGATGTCTTTGTTTCCGAGCCACGATTTTTGAAAGGGACCCACGTCCGGTTCGAGATTCGCAAAAACTCGCGAACTCACCTCGAAAATGTGTTCGCCGAATTTGCTCCAGAAGAGTACGATTTTCAGTTCAGCAAAACCCGGGTCCTTGTAAAACTGCTGAATCGTCAGTACGTATCCCGATCTGAAGCGAAAAGGCTGCTACATAACCTCGACAAGTTTTCCGAGATTGAGCTGGACATGCGTGACGTCACCAGTGTTGGGCAGGGTTTTGCCGACGAGGTTTTTCGGGTTTTCGCTAAAACACATCCTGGGATCGTTATTCGGCCACTAAATACGGGCAAGGCAGTCGAAGCAATGATTCAACACGTCAGGAAGAGTTCCCGGTGATCGACAGGTGCTGACACCTCAAGTCTCGATTGCGGGAGAAATCCAGTCGATTGCCCTGACGCATAGGCCATACCTGCTATTCCCAGGCTGGCGAGCCCCAAAACCAGAGGACGCCGATTCGGTCCTTCACCTGGGGCCATGGATTACCCGCTCACGGAAATGCCGGGCCTTCGCCATTGCGGACAGGATCATAGAACGACCCGGAAAGTCCCGCATCGGGTGAGGGCGCGACGCCGCAACCAGTGATCTGGCTTAACCTGCCTGCACGGGTAGCCAGTGTCTCAAAACCGAGTCCCGGTGCACCGTCTTGCAGGGAAGTGAGGCTTATCAGTTCAGCGAAGATAGTTACGGCCGGTAGGTATACCAGGTGACGACGGCCAGCCCGCCTTCGATGACGTTGACGGAAAAGCCTTCACCGTCCCGGGCCGGTCCGCCGTACCAGAGGCCGTTCATCCAGCGGTTGTGGCCGATCATGTCGAACCCGGTCGCGTTGCATTCCAATCCGAAGGCATCACTTGCGAGGCGGACGATACCATAGGCACCCGCCGCGAAATTGCTGTCGACAGGCTCCCAACTGACCGTGCCCCCATCGCATGACTCGAACTCGATCAAAAGGCTCCCCCAGGGCTGATTGTTGATCGCGGCCGGGTCGAAGGCAGCGCCGAACTGCCCCCCGGTGGTCAGGACCATGTCATCGACTGTGATCGCGGTCCCGTCGATGGCGCCGACGCCGATTACCCAAAACGAATTATTCTCGGCCAGCTGCGTGGTTTGCTTGTCCAGCAGCAGGATGAAGGTAGGCCCTTCGACGAATCCGACCAGCGTATCCAGCACCTGGCCATTACCGAGGTTCACGCGCCGGATGTTATTGTCGCGATCGCTGGCCACCAGCAATACCGTGGCCGATTCAAACGCCATGCCGGTCGGCCGCTCGATCGCGGTGGACACAGTCTTGACGAAAGCCCCGGTGCTGCCGTTGAACTCCAGAATGGCGTTACCGCGCCAGCTGGTGACCAGCAGGTTGCCGTTGGGCAGCGTGAGGACGGTGCGCGGTTCATTGAGCCCGCCCGCCCCTGCCGTTACCAGCACTTTGTCCGATGCGGCCTGGCTAATGTCCGCTTCGACCACAGTGCTGCTATCGAAACCCGGCACCAGCAGGCGGTTACCGTCCAGGATCATGCCCGTATCCGGACCTTCGATACCCGATCGGGCCGCGGTGACTACTTCAGCGATGGGCATGCCGCTGGCGGGATCGATCTCCACCACCTTCTGGCCGGTATAGGAGCCGGCGAACACGCGGCCGTCGGGTGCAATGACCAGACCGGTGGGCGAGGCAACCTGCGCCGGCTCAAACGCGGGCGTTTCGGGGCGGTCGCCGCTGATGACGGCGTCATAGGTCAGAGTGTCCCGGTGATAGCGCACCAGCCGGCTATTGGTCTCGCTGACCACGACCAGGTTCCCATCAGGATCCAGCGCGATGGCCTGGGGGCCGGCCAAATAGCCGTTGGTATCCAGGTTGCGGATGAAGCTGCCGTCACAGGCGTTGTAAACCCGCACGTTGTTGCCGGTGTAGCTGGAGATCAGCATCAGGCGCGGACAGGCGGGGTCACCGATGTCCTGGGCCTGCACCGTGCTCTGCCAAAGGAGCAGCAGGGTAAAGAACAGGATCGAAATGAGGGGCTGTGGCGGGGTTATGAGCGGTTGCATTCCGATAGAATGACATTTCCGCTGGTTTCCGTAAATAACGCTGTTCGGGAGTCTGTGTCTTTTCTCTCAAGCAGACTGTCCAGTTTTTCTGAAAAAAACAGCCAACAATATCGTCGCAGCAGGAAAAGTGATTCCCCATAAAGCGGCTATAAGCCACAATGGCGGATAGACAATCTGTAGAGATATTGCGGGTGCAATAATCCCATTGGCGATTAACGCCCTCTTGATCCAGCGTTCAATTCCTTGACCCTGAAACACGGCCGAGGCAAACAAGGTTGCCAGACTCATGAATCCGTAACCAAGCACGTCGATTGCGAACAGGAGCGTTCCGTGGCCAAAAGCAAGCACAGATATTTGGTCAGCCTCTCCCCGCAAAGTGAATGGCACCAAAACGGTGAGTACCACAAAATAGGTGATACTGACCAGAACTGCATAGATGACTGTGAAAGCAAGCGCAATCTGACTCCATATTTTCTTGTCATCCGAGGCATATTGGTGAATGCTCACCATCAAAATGGTGAAAACGATGGCCAAAAACAATGAAGGGGTCATGCGATAGATGAAACTTGTTGCGCTGTCGAACTCACCCAGCATGCCCATTAAGTGAAACGCTTCGGCAATCAAATAAAGCAAGCCAAATATTGCTGAAAGCAAAGCAGACCAGAAACCTACCCGACTTATGGTGGGATGGGTCAATCTGTCAACTGATTGCATAACACCATCAGAAGTTGATTAGGGCAGACTCGAAACCGTCCCTGAAGATCGTGTTGGACTCGACCGCGCCGGAGTTACATACGCTGGCGCGGCTCATGAAGAGCTGGTCAATCATCACCAACTCGCAGATCGTCTGCTCGCCCTGGCCGCGGGCGACGCTGGCCGAAGTCAGCTCGTGAGTCGGTGTGCCGCCGAAGTTATCACGCAGCGGCTGCAAGCCGAGCTGTGCATTGCTTTGGCTCACCAGATCGCTCCCGGCATCAAGATCGCAGCTGTCTCCGGTACCTTCGACATTGCCTCCGAGGCTGGTCACCGACCCGGCGTCACTAACGTCGCAATCGCCGTCAATCAGGTTGTTCGCCAACTCTGCCGAACTGATGGCGGATGAACCGGTCACGTTCAAGGCGTTGCCGCGGCTGGCGCTGCCTTGCGAGAAGGTGACGTGGTACATCGTCAGTCCGGCACCGAACAGGTAGATGGCGCCACCGGCGTCGGTTGCCTGATTGCCGCTAAACGTGTTGTTGGTCACGTCCAGCGCACCGCCCGTCAGATACAGTGCACCACCGTCGTCAGTCGCCACGTTATCGACAAAGCTGCTGTGCCGAATGTCGAGCGTATCGGCACTGGCGGCGAAGGAGACCGCGCCGCCGTCCTGGCTCATGTTGCCCTTGAAGAGGGCATTGATGATCTCGACATTCTTGACGTGGGCAGTGCCGGTCACTGCTAACACACCGCCAGCGCCACTGGTCGTTTCGTTGCCGGTGGCGATCAGGCCGTCGATGAACAGTTCACGACCGAGGAACAAGACGGCACCCCCCGAACCGGTCGCGAGATTCAGATCAAAAGTCACGCCCTCGAAAAGTGAGTCGCTGGTGGTGCCGGAAAGGTAGGCAGCACCGCCGCTGCCTGCGCTATTGCCCTGGAAAACCGAATTGCGGACGGTGATGCCGGTGGATGCATTGATCGCCGCGCCATTGCTACCCGCGCTATTGTCGACGAAGAGGCAGTCGTCAATGTCTACGACGGCGTCACCAAAGGCATAAATTGCGCCGCCGAGGGCCTGGGTGCTGTTGTTGTCAAAGGTCACGGTATCCAGGGTCAGGCTGCCGCCATCGATTTGGAGGGCGCCGCCATTCAATGCACCGTTGGTAGCCAGCGAGGTGTTGGCGCCTCGCAGGGTGAGATCTCGCAGGGTCACGTTGGCGTCGGAGCGGATGTCCATGATGCGGCCGAGTTCCTGACCATCGATTATGCTCGGCGCACCGACGATCTCCATGTCGGTACTGATGTCCAGGTCGCCGGTGTTTTCGCTCCCGTCGTTGCCTGCAAGGTCAATGAGGTAGACCCCGGCGGGCAGCACGATCGTGTCCACCGCCAGTGTCTGATCGGCGTCGATCACGGCCTCGCGCAGTGAGCAGTCGTTCACGTTGCAGCCGTCGGGCACAGGATCGTCCATGCGAGTGACATTGAAAGTCCCCGCATGTGCCGCGCTTGTCAGCACGGTTGCAGCAAGAAGACCGCTCAGAGTTTTCTTCATACGAGCTCCGCAGGTGGACAGGACAGCAAAACTGGAGTGCGCGTATCCTGAGTATAGAAGACTCAAACACCCTTTTCTTAAAATTCGAGTATCTGAAAAAGAGAAAATTCGCACTCAACATGTAAGGGATAAGGTCAGGTTCAGGTGCAGATGATTGACTTGAAGCGCGCAATATCAATATTTCTTCCGCACAGCACCAGCACAACTTTCTTGCCTTTGAACCGGTCAGGGTGCTTGAGCAGAACGCCCACGCTCATGGCTGCTGAGCCTTCGGCCACCAGTCGATGTTGTTCGAAAATATACCGGATAGCGTCTTCGATTTCTTTCTCCGACAACAGGAACATCTCGTCAATGGTCTGTTGGCATAATTTCAGAGTGATGGCGTCATGGTCCACACCGCCGGCACAGGTATCAGCCAGGGTGGGAAAGGTTTCCATGTCAATAATCCGGTTGGCTTTAAGTGATTCGTACATAACCGGTGAGTTTTCCGGTGATACCCCGTAGATATCAATCTTGGGACTAAACGACTTTAACCACCCACCAGCTCCCCCGATCAGTCCACCACCGCCTACTGCGAATACCGCGGCGTCCAGGTCCGGTAACTGGCGCGAGATCTCCAAGCCACACGTGCCCTGGCCGCCAACGACCAGCGGATCGTTATAGGGCGACACATAGACTTTCCCTTCGGTCCGCGCTACCCGGCGTGCCTCTTGTTCCGCTGCGCCTGCTTCTTCACCGTGAATGACAACCTTCAGTCCATGCGCTTGCATCAATTCCAGGCGCGAGGGATCAATGTTTTTCGCGACATAAGTGGTGGCAGTTTGATTCCTGTGACTGATTGCTTCAGCCACCGCGAAAGCATAATTTCCAGTTGAGGCCGTGACCACGCCCCGGCTTAGCTCATCATCGTTGAGTGCCATGATCTTGTTGGTGGCGCCACGCAATTTGAAAGACGTAGTCTTCTGCACGAGGTCCAGTTTCAGCCAGACTTTCGCGTCAGATATTTCGCTCAGGTGGTGGGAGTATTCCAGTGGAGTCTCCCACAGGTAAGGGCGGCAGCGTTTCTCAGCTTCGAGCACGAGTTGGCGGATGTCCAAATTCTCGTTCATGTCCCAGTTCCTTTCGTCGTCAATCGCCTCACCGCGCATTATCGCGCACATTTGTTATATGATTAAGATTCATTGAACCCACATGTTTGCCGACAGGAGGTTAGCATCATGTCTCAAATTTCCCGTTACCGTAGTCTGGTTGCCTTGGCCGCCGTGACCCTGTTTCTTACCGAACCGTTGATGGCAGACCATTCGAACAGCAAGGGTTCCTCCGCCAAGTCAAAAAACGAATCCATCAGTGGCGGCGTGACTGGAGAGGTCAATCTCGCTGTCGGTGCGTCATTTTCAGCCACCGTGACAGCGGGCATTAGTTTTGGTGATGCGCGCAGGCTAGCGGTCGACAACAGTCTGACCGGGTACAAGCCATTGCCACCGGGGATTCGCAAAAATCTTGAACGCGGCAAGCCCATGCCGCCAGGTATCGCCAAAACACGCCTGCCAAGTTCGTTCGTAGACCAGTTGCCTCACCATGATGGCCATGAATGGCGGCAAGTTGGCAGCGACCTGGTTCTGGTCGCCATTGGCAGTCTGATTATTGTGGATATACTCGAACGGGTATTTGACTGAAGTAACGGTATTTGCTGCGCCTGAAAATCGCGCAGGAGGGTGGCTTCAAGGACCGATCCAGACACGGACAAAAGTGACTTACGCGTGGTTTTTGGCTATGATTAGGTCGACTGCGCGTAGTTTGGGCAAACGGTCTCGTCCACTTTCCCATGCACGAATAATTGCATTTGGCGGTCATGTAAAAGGGGATTGTTTATCGAATATCTTAATTCCTTCGATTAAAAATCCATCGTAATTGTTGTTTTGCTAATTCCTTTATGGGGTGTTAATTCATGAAAAACCTATTATTTCTTGTTACGTGTACCTGTTTAGGCGTGCTTGGCTTGTCAAGCATCGCTATGGCAGGAAATGGAGTTGGACCCGGCGGGTTCAGTCTTGAAATTATTGCGTTTAACAACTGTCCGGGTGGTGACTTCACGGGCAGTAACCGCCGGATGATCGCCGTCGAGGCCAATTACCAGGTTATCGAAGGCGACATGTATAGTAACCAGCACCACAAACTGGTCAAAGATCTGATTCGGAATAATACGATATCGCTGGTGCCGGCGCCTGAAGGGGAAAGCTTTCACGTCCTCGATGGGAACGCCTGCGGATCAGCAAAGCAGGACGCAATCTTGCAACTGCCCATCACACCGGACAACTGTGATCCTTGTGATCCCGACCCCATCCTGACGGGTTTCACCGAATATCGGGTTGAACTGGCACTAGTCGGTGCCCCGGGTTCCGGCATCGGTGTTTCAACCTGCGGCGGAGAACCAACGGATGTGGATGTGGACGGCGACGGTATCACCGATCAGATTCTGTGCACGACAGAAGAGAATGTGCTCGTTCGTTATCGTAAGAGTGGAAAGCCGGTATGGGAAGACGTATCCACTCAGTTGCTCACGGTTTGTCTCGACATCGACGATACGCCGGATGACGGTGTAAATGATCTTGACGGCGTCTGTGATCTGCGCGTTGGCATTTTTGACCCGACTCTCACTGGATATTTCTGGCAGTGGAATACGGACGGAAAGGCTCACGCTAAGCTGCGCTTTAAACCGGTTTCTCAATAATACCTTCAGGGGTACCTGAATTTATTTGATCAGCCGGGGCAGAGGCCCCGGCTTTTTTTTGAGCGCCGGCTACATTTGTCCAGTTGAAATTCCGAAATGGGGCGCTCGGCGTTTACCAGGCAGGGAGATGCCAAGATACTTTTGATCTTCCTCCTGGGTGGCGGTGCTCGGCGGCCTGGCTTCTACAACTGCAACATCTTGGCCGATGACCAGGCACCACCCGAGGAAGGGCCCTTCCCTGGTGTATTCGACGCCAGTTAACCCGATAATCCGTTCTCTGAGTCACCGGGACATCGAAAGTTTGCTGGACCGCGCAAAGTTAACTTGTCAGTACCGCACCGGCTCAGGGTTCACTCACGAGATTTTCGAAGCCGTCGTCGAACACGACGTTTTTGAGTCCATTGACGCGCGGCAGGGCAATCAGGATCGAGTCATCACCACCGTCATCGACCAGCCGGAATGCAATGTCGGAAAAGGTGCCCTCGGCACCCGAGAATGCACTGCCGAGCGGCATGAATACCACGGCAATGTACGGCCCACGACTTACCCAACCAGGGTCGGCAAGGTCGAGCAGCAGCTATGGGATCACGAGACTCCCTGCTAGCGCATTTACCGCTTTTTGCGTAGGCTCTACTCTATGTCACTGATCGGCGAACTAAAGAGGCGCGGCGTGTTCCGGGCCATGATTGCGTACACGATCGTCGCCTGGCTGCTGATTCAGGTGGCGGACATCATGCTGGATGCTTTCGAGGCTCCCGCCTGGCTGTTCCGTGCGTTTATTCTCCTTCTGGCGATCGGTTTTCTGGTTGCACTGGCGCTGTCCTGGATATTCGATATCAGCGCGAAAGGCATTGTGCGGGATGATGCAATGACTGCGGGGAAAAGCTCTGACCGGCCCACGCGGCGCAACCTGAACCTGGTGGTCATCAGTCTGCTTCTGGCCGCCGTGGCTCTGTTCGCTGTGGACAAGTTCTGGTTGCGAGACATTTATGAAGCCAAGCCCGGCAGGGGCGAAACACTGGGGGCGTCCATAGCTGTACTGCCTTTCGTCAATCGAAGCAGCCTGCCTGAAGATGCATACTTCGCCGATGGCATTCACGACGACCTGCTCACCACGTTGGCCAGAATCAAATCCATCAATGTCATTTCCCGAACCTCAGTCATGCGTTATCGGGACAGTGACAAGAGCATCCCCGAAATCGGCATTGAACTGGGAGTCGATACAATTCTCGAGGGTGGTGTTCAACGGGCCGGCAGCCAGGTCAGGATCAATGCCCAGCTGATTGACGCATATTCCGACACGCACCTGTGGGCCGATACGTTCGATCGTGAACTGTCGCCGGCCAACATTTTTTCCATCCAGAGCGATATCACACGCGCCATTGCCGATGCGCTGCACAGCCAGTTAACACCAGTTGACGAAAAGCGCCTGGAGGCCGTCCCGACGCAGAACCTGGAAGCTTACGAAAGCTACCTTCAGGGACGATCTGCGCTGAACGAGCGCAGCGACGCATCACTGATAGCTGCCGTCACTTACTTCGAAAATGCAATCGAGCTCGATTCCGGGTTCGCTGGTGGCCACGCCGGCCTGTGCGAAACCCGCCTGGGCCTTTATACGAGCACACGCGATACAAGTCATTTCAACAAGGCCGAAGCCGCCTGTCACGAGGCACTCCTCCTCGATTCCGACGCCATGGAGGTCCACATCGCTCTGGGCGCCCTTTACCGCCACCACGGTGATTATGATCGTGCCGAACTGGAATTGCGACAAGCTGTCGCAATGGGCCCGGAGAACGTCGAAGCCCTGATTGAACTCAGTCTCACGGCAGGCCTGCAAGGCCATGCTGCCGAAGCCAAAGCCCTGTTGGACCAGGCCGAAATCCTGCAGCCCGCCTATTGGCCGGTACACGAAGCCCTGACAAAATACTATCGCAACCATGACAGCGGTCCAGACCGTTTTGAACAGTCCGTCAAGCACGCCATGCGCGTGGTCGAATTAACGCCGGAAAGTGCATCGGCATGGAATAATCTGGGTACGGCCTACCACGGACTGGAACAATACGACGCGGCAAAATCCGCCTGGGACCGGGCCCTGGAACTCAAACCGACCCGCACCGCATATACCAACCGGGGCTTGCAATACTATTACGACGGCCGCTTTCAGGATGCCATGGAGATGCAGTCAAGGGCGCTTGAGTTCGCACCCAGCGATCATCGGCTATGGGGCCGGCTTGCAGAATCCAGCCGCCATGCAAATACAGATGAGGTTCAGGTCCAGAAGGCGTACGAGAAGGCCATTCGACATGCCACCGAGCAATTGAAAATCAACCAGAGAGACTGGCGAACGCGCGCCCTGCTGGGTATTTATTATGCATTCACCGGTAAGTCATCCGACGCCAGGTCAATGCTTGATGAAGCGTTGAAGGAATCAAAAAGAGAACCCGAGGCCCTGCTTTATGACGCACTGGTCCGCCAGCAGTCGGGAGAAATTGAAGCCTGCCTCGATTCACTCGAGGAAGCCGTTTCAAAAAATGACGCCTACCGCTATTACGTCCAACAGGACCCTGACCTGGCCAGACTGAGCGATCAACCCCGGTTTCGTCAACTGACAGCCACCGACACGCAGTAACAAGTGCGAACAATAATTCGCATGATTCCGGAGAAACTTCCAACGGCAATTGCCAGCAGGAGGCCCGTCCCGGCATGGGTGCCGGGAACTGAATAGTTCGTAACTGATTAAACCAGGAAGGGTTTCAGGCTTTCTTCCTGGTTGCGACTTTCTTCTTGGCTGCGACTTTCTTCTTGGCTGCAACTTTCTTCTTGGCTGCAACTTTCTTCTTGGCTGCAACTTTCTTCCTGGTTGCAACTTTCTTCCTGGTTGCAACTTTCTTCCTGGTTGCAACTTTCTTCCTGGTTGCAACTTTCTTCCTGGTTGCAACTTTCCTCTTGGCTGCAACTTTCTTCTTGGCTGCGACTTTCTTCTTGGCTGCGACTTTCCTGGTTTGCAGCCCTACCTGTTTTTTCAGCTTTTCCACTTCAGCAGCGGCTTTCTTAGAGTGTGTATCAATCTGTTTTTTCAATTTATCGACTTCAGCCGCAGCTTTCTTCATCGCGGCCTCGAGTGATTTTTTCAGGGCATCAATTTCCTTCTTGTGGTTGGCTATTAGCGAATTAATATCTTTCTGCGCGGCCGAACCAAGTTTGCTAACGGTTGCTTTCACTTTCGATGATGCTGACTTCTTGTTTACTCTACCAGCCATACTAAAATCTCCACATTATTGAGTTATCAAGTGACGCAGCAACCGAATCGAATGAAAAGTCCGTTTGCTTCAACGAACAATAGTCCCGTTGATTTCTTTTTGCAATCGTATTATCAATCCCCGGCGGCCACAGATTGTGTTCAGGTTTCAGCAATTGGCTGAGCGCCGCCCTGGGTTCGCCAACCATTCTGTTCAGAGGAGATTCAGTCCTTGCTGTGGGTCCGCCGGTGGCGGCGCGCGCCCTCATGGTGGGCACTCCTTCGTGCGCTAGCGATAAATATGTTCAAAACCGGCTTCGGTGAAACCGTTCATGCGTTTTTTACCCACCAGAATGACCGGAACGCCAGTAGCTCCCAACTCCTGATACAGCTTCTTGCCCCTTGAGCTTTTCTCAATATCGTATTCCCTGAAGGCTATACCCTTTCGCCTGAAATATTTCTTGGCTTTCTTGCACGACGCACACCAGCTGGCCGAGAATATGATCACGTTCTTCCCGGTATCCATTTTTGAATCACCGTAGCTGACACCCCGATAGGAGTCTATCTTGACTGCCTCTGGCCGTGATTGCTTGTTCACCGGTTCCTGGTCACTGAAATGGACTTGTCCATTTTCATCGGTCCACTTGTATATTTCTGCACACAAAGGACCGCAGGCGAACAGTAAAACTGCCAGAGTGGCGGCTGAAAATGCTGGAAACCTGGGATTACCAAAAGTATCTTTTTTCATGATCCAATTGTTCTCAACTTATGCGGAGCCTGCCTGTCGCCGAATTGATTTGCTGGCCTTGGGGCGTGCATGAGCAGAGCGCAACAATCGGGACGAAGCAGATTAAAAGTCGGCTCGCAGGAGTCATAGCAGTGGATGTTAACCCAGACTTCGTTGATCAAGCCATGGCTGTCGAAGTTAAAATCGGCAACCACGTAATAGTTACCCGCGCCTGGCAGGGTGATTTGGTGTAGATATGTCATACACGGAAAACCGTTGCGCTTGAGACTCCTTTATAAAAAAACCGCGGTTGGCCGAGGCCAACCGCGGTCCGCTGTGATGAGATCAGAACCTCTGACCGAATCGAATACCAAACGACCGTGGCCGGTTGGTAGCGGTGGTCCAGGCATGTCCCGGCGGACGTTGGATGTTACTCAAGCCCCCATAGCCCGGGTCTTCGATGTCGATTTGTGCTCGCTCATCAGTGAGGTTATTGACAAAGAAGGTGAGCGTCCAGTTGTCTCTGTCGATGCCCGCGGAGAGATTCACCAGCGTGTAACTATCCATCTCCCGCCGGGCGGGAACATTGAGCGTGTCCAGGTCATTCCAGCGTTTGTCGGTGTAGGCGACAGCGGCCTGGAAGAAAGTGGGCATGGACCCAAGCTCAAAATTACTCCGCCAGATGCCGGTCAACTGCACCTCCGGCACATAGGGCATGGGCGTGCCTGCGGGGGCGTTTGGCGGTTCGCCAGCCTCTTCGAGGTCTTGAGTGCGCCAGAAATCGGTCTTGAGCTCGGCGTCGTTGTAGGAGCCCGCGAAGGTCAATGTATTCATGTCATTGACCGCCCAGGTCAAATCCCATTCCACACCCTTGGTCTGGGAGTTGCCGACATTCTGCACGATGGTCAAATTGGAGACGGTGAAGTCGAGGAAGCCGAACTGGAAATTATCCCAGTCGAGCTGATAGATGGCACCGTTGAAGCGAACCCTGCCATCAGCCAGCATCAACTTCCAGCCGAATTCGTAGTTGGTGACGAAATCAGGTTGATATTTGGGGATGCCCTCAACCCGCGCGCGGTTGACACCGCCGGCCCGGAAGCCTTCGGACCAGGTGGCGTAAACCAACTTGTCGTCATCGATGCGGTATTCGAAACTGCCCTTGAAGGCCCAATCATCGCCCTTAGCAGTGTCATCGAGAATCCGGGTGTCGAAGCAGGGATACTGAATTTCGCCACCTTCATCAGCAGGAATCTCGACAAATTCACCGTCAATGTACTGGCCGGTGCAATGCCGCAGGAAACCATTGAAACCGTACAGGTCATTGTCGTACTCGAAGTACCTGGCGCCAAAGGTGCCGGAAAACTTCTCGGTGAAGTCGAAAGTCAATTCTCCGAAAAGGGCCTCGTCGCGATCTACACGGACCTGTTTCGTTTGCCAAACCACGTGGAGACCCTCGACCACTGAAGTAGAGACGGCCGAATCAGGAACGGTGTACTGCAGGTCAAAGTTGTGCTCCTGTTTTTGATAAAACAGGCCGCCTATCCAGCGAAAGCGTTTATCAGCGGAGCCCTGAAAACGCACTTCATGGCTCTGGCGGGTGAAGTCATTTTGGGCATCTACGTATTGCGGGGCTTCGGAGCAATCGCCGTTCTCCTGGTAGTAAATACAAAAGGCATCGTAGCCATAATATTCCTGATAATAAAAGGCCAGGTACTCGGTATAGGAAGTGTAGTCGTACTGGTAGTCCTGTTCCCGGTCCAGATAGGCGCCTGCATAGACCATGTTGACATCTCCGATATCGCCATCCAGGGTCAGAGAGGCCTGATACCAGTCATCTATGCCAGCGGAAGGCCAGAATCTGCCGGTTTGCAGATCGCCAAAGAGTTCCGGATTGTGTTCAAAATAGCCTTCGTGGTCCGCATTCTGGGCGGTGATACCCGGCGTGATTGACCAGTTCTCGTTCAGATCAATTCTCAGCAAGGCACGCAGACCCGTGGTCGTCACTTCGTTGGTGTTATCACCGACAAGAGCCGCGTTATCAAGGGTATAGGACACCGGCCCTGGAATGGTGATGGTCGTCGGTACCTCGTCTATATAGCCACTTAATTCCTCGTGCCAAGCCACCAGCCTGATGGCGGCGCGCTCGCCCAGCGGAAAATTCCAGAAGCCATTCAGGTCATAACCCGGGTCGCCGCTCTTGGTCGTATTGAGCTCCACGTCATAGCCGCCGGTGGATACACCCATCTCCGGTTTGTTGGTAATGATGCGGATGGTGCCCGACTGGCTGCCCTGGCCGTACAACGTGCCTTGGGGGCCGGCCAGAACTTCAATCCGGGCAATGTCATACATGTGGATCGGCAGGACCTGGTTAATGGTGGTCACCGGCTGCTCGTCCAGGTAATAGCCGACACTGGGCATGGAAGCGGAATGGTTGCCGTCGCCGCCACTGGCAATGCCGCGCATGTAAATCTGGCCAAAGCCGGGGCCGCCCGGGCCGCCCTGGGAGGTCCAGGAAACGGTCGGCAGGAAATCAATCATGTCTTCGAAGCTTCGTATATTCAGGTTTTCCAGTTGCTCGTTACCCAGTGCCTGGATTGAAACAGCTACGTCCTGCAGGTTCTGTTCACGTTTTGTTGCGGTAACGGTAACTTCTTCAAGCACACCTGCATTTTCGTCCTGAGCCTGTGCCGGCACGGCAACCATTGAGGCTACGACAGAACCCATCAAGGCCATGGAAATTGATTGAGTCAATGGATTTCGATTGAATTTCTTCATCTGTATCTCCTCATTGCCCCTTTTATTTGTTATTAACGCAGACTGAAGTCTTTACTGGCTTCCTCAATGATTTTCGCTTTTATTTAACTATATACCAACAATTTATTTACGCACACTCCGATGAGCCAATAGAAACAACAAGGTGAGGCGTGAATAAGACACAGTGTTTTACGCCCTGCAATCCGGGATGATACCCATTCGGGCCAGTAATCGTGGATAATATTGTCCATGTCAATGGCCAATAGAACCGACAGGGGTGACCTGCAAACCGCCCTCAAAAATGCGGCAGGTCTGCTCGCTCATGATCCGCGGCTGGCAGAAGAGCAGGTGCGTGAGATTCTTAAGGTATACCCCGATACACTCGAGGCAAAGCGGATACTGGCCTCTGCCTATCGCCTGCAGAGAATGCCGCAAAAGGGGCTTGATGTGTTAACGCCACTGTATGCCGGACACAGTGATTCCCCTGCTTTTTTGCACGAGATTGCGCAATGCCTGGGTGGCGTTGGGCGGGGTGACGATGCAATCAAGGCCCTGCGCAAAGCGATCACGATTGATCCGAAGCACGCCGCCGCCTGGCTAAGCCTCGGCCACCAATTGGCTGTCGCCGGCGACGAGGAGGGCAGCAGCCAGGCATTTCAACGGCATTTTGAACTCTCGACCCGTCATCCGGAGCTGATCGAGGCTGTCGACCTGTTGCGCAAAGGCAAGCTGGGCAAGGCGGAACGCATTGTTCGCGAATTGCTTAAGAAATACCCCGCCGATGTGTCCGCAATCCGGGTGCTGGCCGATATCGGCATCAAGCTCGGACGGCTTAAAGATGCCGGCCATCTGCTGGAGCGCTGCCTGGAACTGGCGCCAGAATTTCATGCGGCAAGACACAGTTACGCATTGGTTCTGATGCGCCTGCAGAAACCTGAAGCTGCGTTACATGAGACTGAGAAATTACTGGCGCTGGAACCGAACAACCCCAATTTTCTGACCCTCAAAGCCTCCATCATGACTCGAATCGGGGACCAGTCGGCGGCGCTCGAGATTTACGAAAAGGTGCTGAAGGACTATCCCAATCAGGCCAGGGCCCAGATGAGCTACGGCCACACGCTAAAAACGGTGGGAAGGTTGGATGAAGCCATCGAAGCCTACAAAAAATGTACCATCCTGAGCCCCGAGGTGGGTGAAGCTTACTGGAGCCTGGCCAACCTGAAAACCTTCCGTTTCAGTGAAGAGGACATCGCGAACATGCGCAAGCAAGTCACCGCAAAAAGCGGTGATGCCAATGATCAGTCACATCTGGCCTTTGCCCTGGGCAAGGCGCTGGAAGATAAAGGGGAATTTGACGAGTCATTCAAGTTTTACAAGCGTGGCAACGCCATCCGGCGGATCGAGCACCGGCACAGCCTGAAAATCAACGTTATGGAATCGGTGCGCCAGGTCAGGACCCTGGACAAAGCGTTTTTCGAGCAGCGCGAGGGCTGGGGCTGCCCGGCGCCTGATCCGATATTCGTCGTGGGATTGCCCCGCGCTGGTTCAACCTTACTGGAACAGATTCTGGCCAGCCATTCACAGGTCGAGGGCACCGCCGAGTTGCAGGATATCATCGCGATATCCCGAAAACTCGGTGCCAGAACCCGAGAAAGCCCGGCGGGCAAGTACCCGGAGATCCTTGCCGAAATGACGGCGGAGCAATTCCTTGAATTGGGTGAAAGTTACCTGGAAACCACCCGCATTCAACGCAGCGACACCCCGTTTTTTATCGACAAGATGCCCAATAATTTCCGCCACATCGGGTTGATCCACCTGATATTGCCCAACAGCAAGATCATCGACGCGAGACGCCACCCCATGGGCGGCTGTTTTTCGGGCTTCAAGCAGTTGTTTGCCCATGGCCAGACGTTTACCTACGGTCTCGAAGATATCGGCAAGTACTATCGGGACTACATCAGGCTGATGGACCACTGGG
>CAMYKC010000023.1:18737-28316 GCA_947258865.1 uncultured Lysobacterales bacterium | reverse complement strand
CCGCGGGGTCCACGATGCGCACCAGAGTTCCACCCTCTTCGAGGGACTCCACGATCACATTGCAGGGCAGCATCAGGCCGGCATCGGGGCGATTGGAAAGCGCCTTGTGAGCCAGCGGCGGGTTGCAGGCTCCGAGGATGCAATACTCCTTGAAATCGACATCCAGCTTGGCCTTCAGCGTGTCATGCACGTCTATCCGGGTCAGTATGCCGAAACCCTCCTCTTTCAGTGCACCGACCACGCGTTCCAGGGTTTCGCCATAGGGCGCTTTAACGGTTACTTCAAATGCCATTCCTGTCATGAGTCAATTTCCAAATTGCAACTTTTGAATATACAATGTGCGGCGTTTTATCGCTGTTTTCCATGACCCGGAACATGAAATATCCAGTCAATATCCTGATCGCCTGTATCGCTCTGCAGGCCTGTTCCCAACTGGGCGCCGACGAGGCTCACAGCGGGCCGGATGGCTGGAAAATAAGCGGCTGGAGTCTGCAAACCTCGCTGTATACGAGACACTTCGAACCGGAGCCCGATCATAACAACGACCAGAACCTGATCGGCCTGGAACTTTTTATCAATGACAACTGGATGGCCGGACTTGCTGTCTTCGACAATTCCTATGGCCAGAACTCGCAGTTTCTGTACGTGGGCAAGACCTGGCAGATCGGCGGCTCCCCCTACTGGCATTTCAAACTGATGGGTGGGCTACTTCACGGTTACAAAGAACCCTATGAGGATAAAATCCCGTTCAATGGCCTGGGTGTCGCGCCGGCGATCGTGCCGGCGCTTGGATTCAGGTACAAATGGTTTATCTTGGAAGCCAACCTGGCCGGCCTGGCGGCCATGACCATCAACGCCGGTGTACGCTTCTGATCACGGTGTAGACCAAATGGGCGAAGTACGTTCACCTTTGGCGCGACCGGGAGCAGGGAAGCGAGACTCCTTTACTGCTCCATGCCTTGCCTCTCGCGTTCTTCGCTGCGTTGCACCTGCCGCATCACGCTCATCCGGTACGCCACATAGTACTTGAGGATATTCGCCACGTATTGGACTGTTTCGCGTCCGATTTCTCTTGCCGCAATCATCTCGACATTATCGAACCACCGATTGGAATCATAGCCCTGCTCCGTTGCCTTCTTTCGCAACTTCGCAACCCGGGCGGGACCTGCGTTGTACGAGGCGAGCGCAAACAGCGTCTTGTTGAAGTGGTCGATACCCGGATCATTGAAATAACGGTTGCGAATAAAATTCAGATACTTCACACCGGCATGAATGTTCGATTCTTCCGACGAAATATCCGGAATGCCGACGTTTGAATCAGCCGCCGTGCTGGGCAGTAGCTGCATGATACCCACTGCACCGGCGTGGCTTCGCGCGCTTTGATCGAGGCGCGACTCCTGGTAGCCCTGGGCCGCCACGATCAGGAAGTCGAAACCATATTGACCACCGTATTTTTCGAAGATGCCGATCACGCTTTCGAACCGCTCGTAGTCGGTTTTCGCAAGGGCATTGGCCGCATAATCGAAATTCTTGATATAGCGGTTGATGAGAATGTTCCCCATCAGTGTGCCCTGCCGGTGAGATTTCAGAAATAAATTCAATTCTTCGAGAAGTTTCGGGCTATTTTCCCGGATAGCCCAGGCCAGTTGTCCGCCGCTTCTGAAAACGATGTCGTCCCGTTTAACCAGGTTGTCGAACACGTCCACCCAGATGCGGGCCTTGTAGTCATCCACGACAGCCCACGGCAGCAGGCCGGCGCTCACCATTTCCAAAAGGTCTTCGTCTTCCAGGAATTCGGACAAGTGCTCTATCTGTACTTCGGCCTTGCCTTCCTCGCTGAACCGCCGGTTGAGCGCATCAAGGCTGGTTCGGTAGCTGCTGGACGCCCGAACGTATACTTGTTGCCCCGAGAGATCCTCGATTGACCCGATGGGTGGCGCGGAAGGCCCCGTGACCAGTATCTCGGACAATGCACGGGTGGTTGGAGCAGTGAAGTCAATGACTTCATCACGTTCCGGCGTGATTGTAAGCCCGGCCGCCGCGATGTCACCCCGCCCTTCCAGCAGGCCGGAAATCAATTCGTCCCTGGCGACGGGTATGAAGACCACATGCAGCCGCACTGTCTTTTTTCCCTGCCGCTCGTTGATAGAGTCCTCGAACTGTTTGAAGACTTCATA
This sequence comes from uncultured Lysobacterales bacterium, assembly GCA_947258865.1. Lineage (GTDB taxonomy): Bacteria > Pseudomonadota > Gammaproteobacteria > Xanthomonadales > SZUA-36 > CAMYKC01. The sequence goes on along the minus strand of CAMYKC010000023.1, from coordinate 26,139 downwards.
AGTGATCCCTTTCTCCTGTACTTCATCCAGATAGTAGCGGGCAAGCCCGTACACTGTGAGGACGCGGACCACCCGCCTCTCAACCATGCCATCGAAATCCCCGGTCCAGGCTCGCGAAAGCACGGGAATCCCCAGGTCCTGCTGCAATTCTTCCAGCGTAAGCCGCTCCTGCCCGGACTCTGCGCCAGCGGTGTCATCAACTGCCGGCGGGATTGCAGATTCCGCAGGGGCGGAAGGTTCGGTTTGACGCTCCGGGCCGGAGGTTTCCGAGGCCAATGCAGGTTCGTCAGATTCGGATTCACCGCAGGCAATCAGAATGAGAACGGCGATCAGAATAAACAGATTCTTTTTCATGACTTGATCCAGATGGGCTCCCTATTGGAAGACATTGATCGATTGTCGGAATGGAGTCAAATCCAATTCTGATCGAATTTTGAGCAGTTGATTCGCTTCGTCGCAAATTAAATTTTTCAATTTTTTTTGCGTTCTGTTGCTATTCAGCAACTTGGGATTTTGATGTGAGACTGGTCTTGAAAATCCGGCCATAAACTAGCCAGTGGCGCCGTTGACAATAACCGGGCCCAGGAGTAATTTAAATCCCCCGTTAGATGAAACCCACCGGCCGGACGGCCGACCCGCCGGAAGGCATTATGGAGGGTAACGGACAGCGGAAAAAAAATGCTCACGTGGTACTGAGCACATCACCCGGACCGGGCTCTGCATAAGCCGGTCGTGCCAAAGAAGGGTGATTCGAAAGGGAAACGCGATCCCTTGAGATAGACGCCAGGAGGTGAGAGCCTCAGCAGACCGAAAGGCGGAAAGCAGTTCAGGCTGCCGGAAGCTGACCGACCGGAACCGGTTCAGGCTGGGAAAGGTCAGGACTGAAAAGCAACTTCGGTTGCAGGAAGGTCCGGGGTTCGGAAGGCGCAAGCCGGAAGAACTGATAGGTGGAAAGGGTTCACACTCTTGAAACCGACGGCGAAGCAAGCGCAAGCGAGCGTAGCCGGTAGGTCAAAAGACGTCGATAAATAAGGCGGGAGTAGAAGTCCTGCGACCGGTGCCCAGAGGCAGAGTTCTGAGGACACGGACAAAGTTGGAAAGGCCTAGGAGGATCTGCAGTCCACCGTAAGCGGAGTTCCGATACTTCTACAACGGAGAGGAGGCTTTGGCCTCCTCTCTTTTTTTTGTCCGAAAACTTCCAGTTTCGTAATACAATTGCCCTTCGCTTCAATTCTTGAGACCGCATGGAAGATTCAAAAGCCAAAGTCCGGAGATCTGATACTCCACTTATCCGGATCCGGGACCTGGTGTTCCGGCGCGGGCGGACGACCATTCTCGACGGCGTCAGCATGGATATCCCAAAAGGTTCTATTGTTGCCTTCATGGGGCCAAGCGGTGTCGGGAAAACTACGATCCTCAGGCTGATTTCAGGACAGTTACGCCCGGATGAAGGCACAATCGAAATTGGCGGAAAAATCATCTCTTCGATGTCATATGCTGAACTGAAGCGCTTCCGGCGTAACTTCGGTGTGCTGCTGCAGGATGGCGCGCTGTTTACCGACCTGACGGTGTTCGAAAACATTGCAACCCCAGTGCGTGAGCACACGAACCTGCCCGAGCCTTTGATTCGACGATTGGTAATGAGCAAACTCAGTGCGGTGGGCCTCGGTGGTATTGAAGAAAAGATGCCGCACGAACTTTCCGGCGGAATGGCCCGGCGCGTTGCCTTCGCCCGCGCCGTGGTACTGGATCCGGCCATCATGCTCTACGACGAACCCATGACGGGGCTGGACCCAATCGCCGTGTCGACCGTGCGCACACTGATGCGGGAGACCAATGACGCACTCGGTCTGACCAGCATCGTGGTTACGCACAACGTTAACCAGATGCGCGAACTCGTCGACTACTGTTATATCATCGTGGCCGCGAAAATTGCCGGCGAAGGCCCGCCCGAAGAGCTGACCGCAAGTACAGAGGCCGGCGTTAACCAGTTCATGAATGGCAGAGTCGAAGGTCCGATCCCCTTCCACTACAAACCACCCGGCGCACCCTGGGGACTTCTGGACTGACATGGCGGTTGAGGAAAAATATCTGGACAAACTCGCAGGCCCTGTTGCAGAGGCGGGTAAGTGCCTGTTGTTCCTCTTTAGAATGCTGCTCGGAATCAGATTCAGCGGCTCACAGATTCTCACCGTGCTCCAGCAAACCTATCTGATTGGCGCCCGCTCCCTGGTGATCATCATGATCTGCGGTTTTTTTGTAGGCATGGTGCTCTCGCTGCAGGCAATTAACGCACTGGAGCAATTCGGCGCTTCCGATCAGGTCAGCCTGTTGGTTGGCAAGTCGCTGTTCCGGGAATTGGGACCGGTGCTGACCGCCCTGCTGTTCGCGGGGCGAGCAGGCACTTCGGTCACCGCCGAAATTGGCCTGATGAAGGCCACCAACCAGATCGAAGCCATGGAACTCATGGCAATCGATCCCATCCAAAGGATCGCCCTGCCCCGATTCGTGGCCGGGGTCATTTCCGTGCCGTTGCTGACGGCCATGTTCAACGCACTGGCAATCCTGGGAAGCGTAGTTTTTTCCATTGGCGTGATGGACCTGGATGCCGGCATATTCTGGAGCAAACTCCAGACCGGCGTTTATTTTGGAAAAGATTTTGTCGGAGGACTCTGGAAGAGTGTCGTATTCGGCGGAACGATCAGCCTGGTGGCGGTCTATTTTGGTTATTCGGCCAGGCCGACCGGCGCGGGCGTTGGAACGGCGACAACCAACACGGTTGTTCTGAGCTCGGTCCTGGTATTAATTTTTGATTTCATCATGACGTCATTCCTGACTTGAGGTAACGAAATGCGTGCGAACTACAAGGTTGAACTCGCATCCGGAATATTTCTTCTCCTGGGCATTGCCGCCCTCGTCTGGCTGGCAACGCGAGCCACGGATTACGGACAGGAAATAGGCAAGGAAACTTATCTGATCACTGCCAGGTTTACCAATGTGGGTGACCTGCGCGACCGGGCGCCGGTTAAGATTGGCGGCGTTACCGTGGGCATGGTTGAATCTATCATGCTTGATCCTGTCACATTTGAAGCGGTGGTCCAGATGGGCGTGGCTACAAGGTTCAATGAGATTCCCTCAGATACCGGCGCCTCTGTACTCACGTCGGGCGTGCTGGGCGACCGCTATATCGGGCTCGAACCCGGCGGGGCTCCCGATATGCTGCAGGATGGCGATGAGATTTTTATTACGCAGTCCGCGCTGGTTCTGGAACAGGTCATTGGAAAATATCTGTTTAACGCCAAAACAGGAGAGTCGGAATGACAAAAAAAGCACTGATACCTGCTCTGCTTCTGCTGCTCTGGAGCTCTGTGGTCAGCGCAAATCGCGTCGATGAAAGGGATCCAGCGACCATTATTGAGGACACGACCAAACACTTACTCGCAACCCTTGAAGAGCACCGCGCTGAATTCAGTGATGACCCTACCCGGTTGCAGGACGTTGTCCGCACTGACCTGCTTCCCCTGATTGATTTGAATTACTCCGCACGTCTAATTCTAGGCAAAGCCGGAAGAGGCGCCAGGCCTGAACAGTTGGAATCGTTCTCCCAGGCGATGAGTGGCGTGCTGGTCAACCGGTACGCCGACGGACTGCTCAATTTCAGATCGGATGAACAGGTACAGGTACTACCGATGAAAGGGAAGAACTCTGAGAAACTGACACGCGTGCGCACACGGATCAAGCTCGAAAATGGCGGCTATGCCCCGGTAGACTATGCCTTCCACAAAACGGAACAGGGCTGGAAAGCTTTCGATGTCACCGTAGAGGGAATCTCCTATGTGATCACGTTCCGTAACCAGATATCTCCGCGGGTTCTGGCGGAAGGAATCGACAAAGTCACCGAGGACATCCAGGCAGGGAACATCAAGCTGAATGATTGATTCAGTCACGAAACAAGCCTGTACGATCGAGATGACGGGTGCTGACAGCGCCCGACTCGGCGGCGAGCTAACCTTCCGTTCCACACCAGGGCTGTACAAGGAAATGGAATCCTATTTCCGGGAAGACAGCGCGGTTCAACGCGTGGACCTGTCTGATGTCACGGCCATAGACAGCGCCGGGCTGGCGCTGTTGCTCGAGTGGCAGGCAAGCCGGCGTAACGGACAGGCGCGTCTCGTGATGGAGAATGCGCCAGCCAGTCTCGTGAGCCTGGCCAGACTGTGCGATGCGCTCGAACTACTCAAGCTCTCTGGCAGAGGTGGTGTATCTTGAATATGCCATCGACCAGTCGGATTCCGTTTTTCCTCTTACTGACCTTGCTGCTGGGCGCTTGCTCCGGCCAGCAAACCAAATTGACGGACCCGGAGCGTGATCCCTGGGAGCCTTATAACCGCAAAATCCATGCATTCAACATGGGATTCGACCGTGCAATTTTCAGGCCGGTGGCCAAGGGCTACGACTACGTCATGCCCGATGCGCCGCAACGCGGTGTCCGTAACTTTTTCCGGAACCTCGCCTTTCCGGTTACGCTACTGAACTCACTGCTGCAGGGCAAGATGGCGGACGCGTTCACGTCGACCGGCAGATTCATGATGAATTCCACAATTGGCTTGCTGGGTTTTTTTGACGTCGCGACCAAGGTCGGTATCGAAGAGGTCAACGAAGACTTTGGCCAGACACTCGCGGTGTGGGGCTGGAAAGACAGCCGTTACCTGGTGATGCCGGTATTCGGGCCGTACACGGTTCGCGACTTCGTGGGCCGTGGGTTTTATGGCTATTTTCACCCCGTCAGCTATGCGGTACGTGAACACAACAATTATGTCCCTCTCGTCATTGACCTGGTTACGCTCAGGGCGGAACTTCTGCCCTTCCAGGCGGACATCGACGCAGCCGCCGATCCTTACACACTGGTTCGGGACGTGTACCTGCAAAATCGCGAGTACAATATTTATGACGGCGACCCGCCGGCTCCTGACTACGACGCGTTGCTAGAAGAGTACTGAGTTGCTGGGGTAAGCTGAACCCCGTGAACCCAAGAAGATACAGGCTGGCCGGGATTTGGCTGACACTTGCTGCCGCGCTGACGCTGGCGTCTTGCGATGAGCGGCAGGAAAGCCGGGCACAGAGAGCGGACTTCAGCATCTATCGTCACTCGATGGATGGTGCACCCAGTAGCCTGGATCCGGCTCAGGCGTCACATCTGTACGCCAATTTCCTGGCCGTAAACCTTTATGACACGCTTTATCGTTACAAGTACCTTGCCCGGCCCTATCAACTGGCTCCAAACCTTGCGGATGATTTGCCGCGGGTTTCAGCTGACGGACTCATCTACACAATACGAATAAAGCCCGGTGTGTACTTTATTGATGATCCGGCTTTCCCGGATGGTAAAGGCCGTGCCGTTCGGGCCGCCGATTTCGTCTATTCGCTGAAAAGACAATTCGATCCGGACACGAAGGCTCAGGGAACATGGCTATGGCAAGGTAGAATCGTCGGACTGGACGAGTGGAAAGAAAACGGATCGGATTACGACGAGGATGTACCCGGCCTGAAGGCGCTCGATGACCGGACCGTCCAGATTCAGCTCATTTCCCCATTCCCGCAGCTCACGCATACACTGGCCCAGGGATTTTCTGCCATTGTTCCCCGCGAGGCCGTCGATTTTTATGGACCGGAGTTCGCTATTCACCCGGTTGGCTCCGGCCCCTACAAGCTACAGCTGTTCAATAGCGCAAGCGCCGTACTGGTCCGTAATACCGGATTCAGGAAAGAGCCGTTCAGCCTCGAGGCGGAAGGCTTTACGCCGGAAAGCCAGTCACGGTTTGGACTTGAGCCGCTGGAAGGGCGCATGCCACCTTTCACGGACCGCATCGAGATTGAATTCATCGCCGAAGACGCCGCCCGGTGGAATGCCTTCATAGCCGGAGAACTTGACTTCATCAAGGTGCCGGTCAGCCAGTTCGACCAGGTCCTGGCAAGTCGTGAGCCTCCCACGTTGACGCCCGCGCTGGCTGCGAAATACTACCTGGGCGCCAACCTCGAATCCGGTTTCGTTCACACGGATTTCAACATGGATGACCAGCGTATCGGTTACCATCCCGATCCGGATCAGGACGCCCGTAACAAGGCGCTTCGCTGCGCCATTACGAAAGCGTTCGACTGGCCAAAGAGGAATGAAATTTTTTACTATGGAATCGGACAGGTGTTTCCCGGAATCATTCCGCCGGCCGCCGCTGAATTCCAGAAGGACCAGGACGCTTCCGCCGTTACTCGCGACCTCGACGGCGCCAGGGACCTCCTCAGCAAGTTCGGCTGGAACGCAGGCAACCTCCCCATTCTGGAATATGGTTTTCCATCGCACGTTACAGAACGCCAGATGTTTGAGCAGTTCAGGAGTTTTATGAGCGACATCGGATATCCGGAAGACAAGATTCGTTCATTGACTTATGCCACCTATGGCGACTATGCACGGGCATTTCTCAACCGTGAAGTCATGCTGGCCACGACAGGCTGGACAATGGACTACCCCGATGCCCAAAACACGGTCCAGTTGTTTTTCGGCCCGAACTCTTCGCCCGGCTCGAACAGCGCCAATTACGATAATGAGGAATTCAACCGCTTGTACAGGGCCAGTTCAACGATGCAGCCGTCTCCAATGCGAACGGCGATGTATCGAAATATGAACCGCATCGTGATTGACGATTGCGCCACGATCAGCGGTATATCCCGCACATTGATCCTGCTCTGGGACCGCGACCTGGCGATGTTGCCGGACCGTTCCTTTGTTGGTGGATTTTTCTTCCGGTTTGTCGATTCCGGGAAAGCAGGTCCGGCGGCCGCGGAAGATTCCGGTCGAGAGGCGACTCAATAGTGGCCTACCTGCTGCGCAAGTCGCTGCATGGCCTGCTCCTTATCCTGGGTGTCACCTTAATCAGCTTCGTTTTGATGGTGTGGTTCGGCCCGGATCAAACCTATTCGCTGATCGGCAAGAACGCTACGGCCGAACAGATCGAAGATGTCCGCCACGCCCTTGGCTATGACCAGCCCTTCATTACACGATACGCCGATTATCTCATCGAGTTGTTCACTCTCAACCTGGGCGCTTCAAATTCTTCTGGTGAGCCGGTCAACCGAATTCTGGCCAGGACCATCCCGGTATCATTGGCTCTGATGATCCCCGGGTTCGTGCTTGGAAACCTGCTGGGCATCGCTTTGGGACTTTTGGCGGCCCACCGGCGTGGCCAGTGGAGCGACCGGGTTATAAGCGGGTTGTCCGTGGGCGGCATGAGCATCAGTTTCCTGATCATCATCATCGTGTTCCAGGTTCTGTTGAGCACGCCTTACGGCCTGAATCTGTTTCCGTGAAACGGCCAAGCCATGATCTTCGATCCAAAGGGTTGCGCCG
>CAMYKC010000023.1:0-18726 GCA_947258865.1 uncultured Lysobacterales bacterium | reverse complement strand
CGTCGAGGAGTCCGGGAAAGACCACATCAGGACTGCCCGGGCGTTCGGCGCCTCTGCGGCAACCATCATGTGGAAACACGTGCTGAAAAACAGCATGGTGCCGATTATCACACGGTTCATGTTCTCCATTCCGCTGGTGGTGATTTCCGGCAGCCTGCTGATTGAAAGTTATTTCGGTATTCCGGGTATCGGCAAAGCTACATTCGACGCCATTACCAGCGGTGATCAACCGGTTCTCAAAGCTGTCGTCGGTCTCACAGCCGTGGCCTTCGTCTTGATCCAGGTGGCTGTGGACCTGCTCTACAAGCTGGTCGATCCAAGGGTTTCCTGATGAGTGCTGGAAGCCGCATATGGGAGCGACTGCGCAAAGACCGGACCGGGTTGACCGGACTTGCGATCGTCGGAATTTTTCTCGCGCTGGCCATCGGGGTCTGGCTGGGATTCTTCGGCCAGGGCTGGTCGGCTGCTGACGGCGGCCGCTGGGAGCCCATGAGCCCTGAATTCTGGTTTGGAACCAATCTGCTGGGACAGGACATTTTCCAGCGCTCGATATTCAGCGTGCGGACTGCTTTTGAAATTGGCCTGATCGTCGCCGTGGTCTCCACGAGCCTCGGTGCACTGCTCGGCGCGCTGGCCGGCTGGTACAGCCACACATGGGTAGACGGGACGATACTGTGGGTAAAAGGCGTACTGGACTCGATCCCATTCTACCTTTTCGTCGCGGCCGTGGCTTATGCTCTCCAGGGCAAACCCTGGGCCATGCACGTCGCAATGATCGCAACATTCTGGACCACAACGAGCCGCCTGGTGAGAGGCGAAGTGATGAAAATCAAGTCGCGCGAGTTCATATTGTCGGCACGGGCGATAGGTTTACCGGATTTTGTCATCCTGTTGCGCCATGTCCTTCCCAATACCCTGCACATCCTCCTGGTGCAAGCCAGCATCGCTTTTGTAGCTGCGATCAAAACTGAGGTCATACTCAGCTTCCTCGGACTGGGCGTGCAGGACGGAGTCAGTTGGGGTTTGATGCTTGCCGAGAGCACACAGGAAGTTCTTGCCGGGCACTTCAATAACTTCCTGGCGGCATCCGTTATGCTGTTCATGCTCCTGATGGGTTTTAACATGCTGGCCGATGCGCTGCAGGATGCTTTCGATCCGAGGCGGTCCGCTGAATGACCAGTCAAACACCAGTTGATGCGCTCTCAGTTCGCGGCCTGACGGTCACGATCCAGCAGGAATCACAACATCTGCGTGTTGTCGACGGGATCAGCTTCAATCTGCGGAGCGGCGAGGTGCTGGCCCTGGTTGGAGAGTCGGGCTGCGGCAAAACGAAAACCGCCGAAGCCATCATGGGACTCGTACCCCGAGATTCAGGGGTCGTGCAGGCCACCAGCATTCGAATTGGTGATACAGAGCTTGCGGTCATGCCGGAAGCAGCCATGCGCCAGATCCGGGGACGGGAAATTTCAATGATTTTCCAGGAGCCCCTGACTGCACTTGATCCGGTCTTCAGTATTGGCAGCCAGATGTCCTCAGTATTTCGCCGCCACCGTAAACAGTCGAGGACTCAGGCCAGGCAGTCATCACTGGAGATGCTCGCAAGCGTGGGCTTCCCGGACACCGCGCGTGTCATGCGGTCTTATCCACATGAACTTTCCGGCGGAATGCGGCAACGCGTCATGATAGGCATGGCCATGGCTTGCAAACCTCGCGTTATTATCGCGGACGAACCGACTACCGCTCTCGATGTGACAACCCAGGCCCAGGTCCTGGCCCGGCTGACGGATTTGGGTCGGAAAACGGGAACGTCCATACTGCTGATCACGCACGATCTGGGAATCGTGGCACAGTATTGCGACCGCGCGCTGGTAATGAGCAAAGGTAAAATTGTCGAAGAAGCGGAAGTGAAACAGTTATTCACCAGGCCAGCACACCCTTATACAAGAAGCCTGCTGGCTGCAGCGGCCGGGATAAATGACTGATGTCGAACGGAACTCCGGAACTGTTGAGTGTCCGTAACCTGGTGGTTGCCTACGAAACATCGGGCCACGTCAAATCCCGGCTGACCGCGGTTCAGGACGTTAGCCTCGATATAGCGCCAGCCGGTATTTTTGCACTGGTCGGCGAATCGGGCTCAGGAAAAACCTCGCTCGCCCGGGCCATACTCCAGTTGATTCCGTCCGCGTCCGGCCAGGTCATCTTCTGTGGAAAAAGTCTGCCCGAAATGAACAAGACGCAATTGCGTGAAGCAAGACGGGACATCCAGGCTATTTTCCAGGATCCGCTGTCGTCGCTGAGTCCGCGCCGAACTATTCTCCAGACGCTGACCGAACCACTGGACCACTTTCGGATTGGAACGGGGAAAGAACGCATCGATATCGCCGCAGGTGCGCTCGAAACGGTGGGCCTGGACAACAGCATGATGCAACGCTTCCCGCATGAACTCTCGGGTGGCCAAAGACAAAGGGCCGCACTGGCGCGGGCGCTCGTTTCGAAGCCCAAACTGATCGTGGCCGACGAACCGGTATCTTCACTCGATGCTTCAATTCAAGCCCGCGTCGTCGAATTGATCCTCAACTTACGCGATAAACAAGGCATTGCGTTCCTTTTCGTTTCCCACGACCTGTCCGTCGTCAGGCAGTTGGCGGATACCGTCGCAGTGATGTATCTCGGAAGACTGGTTGAGACCGCGCCGGCCCGGGAGCTCTTTTCAAATCCCGCTCATCCCTATACGAGATCGCTTCTGCGCGCGGTGCCGATTGCCGACCCTCTTCATCCCGCGCCGGTCGTGCTCGATGGAGAACCACCCTCTGCCTTGACTCCACCGACCGGCTGCGTGTTTCATATGCGTTGCCCAGACAGGATCGAGCGCTGTTCATCCGTCGAGCCCGGCCAGGTGAATATCTCCGGAAAGGAAGGGCGCCAGGAAAATCACCGGGTGAGGTGTCATTTATGGAATTCCTGATACAGAAATCAGAACGCAGCCCACTTTTCCGATATTGCGGACTGGCGGTGCTTTTGCTGGCCTGTCTTGGTTGCGTTTCATGCGGCTCCCAGGTCATAAAGGGGCGCACGCCGCTTATCAGCATATCGGGAATGAGCATGGTAGAAGAAAACCTGTCAGCCGATTTCAGCGTCTCGAACCAGAACGGCATACCGATGACGATAACATCGATCGATATCACGGTGGTTGTGAACGACGTGGAACTCACCCGGCACAACAGTGATTTCAAGCTGACTATCGATGCGAACAGCATTGAGGATGTCCACGTTGAGAAGCTTCCTGATGATTTCACCCGCTCCCTGCTGGCCTCACTCGACAGCGGAGAGCTAAAGAGCCTGCCATTTGACCTGCAAGGCAAGGTGATCACTGTCGAAGAAGGAACGCTCCGCTTCGCGCACAAAGGCTACCTTTACCCTGTACCCGGCAAACCGGGGTATTACCGGTCAGCCGTTACCCAAGCCCGGGATCTCAGGCGTGAAGAACCCTATTGAAGGCTGTTGAGTCCCGTTTGACGGCAGGCATCCGGCGATTTAGGCTACATGGCCTGTGCCGCGACGGCTCTGGAGAATGACATGTCAATGGAAATCACATTTGAACTGAGTGATGACGATCTCGAGCATTTCAGAAAGGTCATGCTGACTGCCCGAAAAAAGGCCGGTAACCTCAAAGAGTCGACGATCATTGAAAACGCGAGAAAGTTGCTGCACCAGGTCTCGCACTCCGGAACGTCGGATTTCATTCTTGAGCGTATGAACCGCCTCGAAACCCTGATCGGAATGATTCTCGATACGGGCTGGGGACTGGAAGAAGAAGATCGTGACCGGGTTCTGGAGGCATTGTCTTATTTTTCCGAGCCCGAGGACCTGATTCCGGACGACATACCCGGGCTGGGTTACCTGGACGACGCCATCATGATTGAAATGGTCTGCCGCGAGCTCAAGCACGAAATCCAGGCATATCGTGATTTCTGTGTCTACCGCGCGGCGGAATCCAATCGTCTCGGCCAGGAGGCAATGGAACTCGAACGTACCGACTGGCTGGAAGAGAGGCGCAAGCAACTCCATTCCCGGATGCGCCGCCGGCGTCACAGAGGAAAAGGCCACGGGGGCGGCTCCTCCCCGTTTTCGCTTTTCTGAATGCAATGCAGCAGGACGAGACGAGTTTTTACAGGGCCCTGGTAGCGATCGAGACAGACGCGACTCGCTACTACGGCGCCAACGCATCGCGTCCGGGAACCCTGGGGCAATCAGACGCGGAGCAGTTGTTGGCGCACCTCGCCGCCGATCTGAAATCACTCTTGCCGGAAATATCAAATTGCAGCCTCATTGCGGCCGGCGCCCTTTTTGACCAGACCCAGATTCTGCGGCCCGGTTACCCGGTTTTCGCCGCCCTGGAAGCCGTTTCCTCAAGCAACAGCGCGGACCGTTTCAAACCCGGTCTGGTCAGCGTCGCCGCGGTTGACGGTCAGATGCCGGTCAGCGATTTACAGCCATTCGAGAATATACCTCTGGGATTGCTTCAACTGCTCCCCATAGTAGTGCATGGTCCTGCCGGCCTGGTCGGGGAATTAGGACTGGCCATGGAATACCGTTTCATGGAGGAAGGCCAGATTTCCGCCCATTCAGCGGCCTGGCTCGAGACCGCTTTTGGAATTTCTATCAATCATGCGCGGCTGATGACGCTAACGGACCTGAACGCGATGTTGAGGATGCAACTCGATCACTTTGGTTTTCTGCCGATGTGGGAGTTGCTCGACTCGGCATTGACCGAACGCGGCGAATCGTTGAAGGTCACCACGGACAGCGGCAAGGCTTTCGAATGGAAAGACAATGCGGTACACACCCATTTCGAAACCTTCGATCACTGGGCGAACAGCGGCGCCGGCTCGAAAATGCCGGCGTCCCGGCAGGCCCTGGCCGGCGGATACGCCGACTGGACCAGGGAAGTTCGACAGTACCTCACAACACTGAAGGCGCACGGCCTGGATGTCCGGTTCCACCTTGCGGAGAACGGGCAACTCCTTGAAGGAACATTTTTTGCCGAAGAAAGCGATGGAGTGCCGGGCAAGGGCGACTCCACGGTCACTGAGCACAGTTTCGAAGAGCTCGGAACCGTTGCCATTACAGTCGTGGACGGCGCCAGGATTGAAAATTATTACCCGCTCAGTCCTCAAGGGCTGAACGACGTCCATGGTCACTTGCGCAGCATGGTGCCCGGCGGTCAGACCGTGGCGTTTCCAGGCACGATATTGTACGACGAGAAAACGCGTAAACTCATTTCCGAGACCAGCGCCAGCAGTATACAGAATTGACCCACATGGCCACGCACAACAGCAACGACCTGGTCTCCATAGCCTCTTCACCGATTCATGGCCAGGGCCTGTTTGCCGCACAGGAAATTGCTGCGGGTCAGCTGATCGGGGTATATGAAGGGCCGGTAGTCGAGGATAACGGTATGTACGTGCTTTGGATCGAGGATGAGCCAGGTGGCGGATGGACCGGCTACGATGGCAGAAACGAATTGCGTTTCATGAATCACTCTGATGAACCTAATGCGGAAATGGACGGATTGAGATGCTATTCAATCGGTATCATTCGAACCGGTACGGAAATTACCATTGATTATGGATGGAATGATTCTTGATATATAAGCGCCTGACCGCCATATGCCCTAGTTGAGGCAGTTGGAATGCTCGGCAAATGGAAAACCTTATGGAACTCAGTGACGCAGTAATAGGCAAAATCGAAGATTTCGTTCACGGAAACAAGGTCGTTCTTTTCATGAAAGGGACGCGCCAACAGCCGATGTGCGGATTTTCCGCGAAAACGATTTCGGTGCTGGACAGCGTCCTGCCTGATTACGTGACGGTTAATGTGCTCGACGATCCGGAAATCCGGGAAGGCATAAAGGTCTACGGCAATTGGCCGACCATCCCCCAGCTCTATATTGACGGTGAACTGGTCGGCGGCTGCGACATCGTGCTCAACATGCTCAATACCGGTGAACTCCACCAGCACCTGGGCCTGGACGCGCCTGACCGTTCGCCACCGGAGATTACCATTACCGCCGGCGCCGCGGAAAAGATTCTCGAAGCCATGCAGGGGCATGAAGGTATCGCCCTGCACTTCCAGGTGGACGCCAATTGGGACGCTCAGTTCAACCTGGCCCCACCGCAAGGTCACGAGATCGCCACGAAGTCGAATGGGATCGATGTCCTCATGGATATTGCGACGGCACAGCGTGCACGCAATGCCGTGATCGATTGGGTCTCCACGGTGGAAGGTGAAGGCCTTGCCATCGAACTGCCGCAAGCCCCACCGCCGGTCAGGCAAATGACGGTTCAGGAACTGGCAGAAAGCCTCGAATCAGGTAATGTGATCCTGGTTGACATTCGGGGTGAAAGTGAACGGGTTCGGGCCTCGATCGACGGTTCACTGGTGCTGGACCGGGAAACGATGGAAAAACTTGAAGCCATGCCAAAGGAAACCGGAATCGCCTTTCTCTGTCATCACGGCAACTCCAGCCAGGGCGCCGCTGAGTATTTCCGCAAGCAGGGTTTTACCAACATCAGCAACGTCGCAGGGGGTATTCACGCCTGGTCGATGGAGATCGACTCCTCCATTCCGGCTTATTGATTCTGGTTTGCAATAGTCGGCCTTGCCGGCGATCTCACAAGTGGCTCTTTGAGGTACCGCGTGCCTGTGTGCAGGACACGCTCAAGACATCCCTGTTCGCTCGATCATCCGTTCCCGACGGATGACGGTCCTGCACACAGCACCCGGTACCTCTCGCAGAGAGACTTTCGATCGAGCCATAGGCGAAGAAGCGATGGCGGAATGCCGTAGCTCGTGAGACTCCTAAGCAAACTCGGCGATGGCCGGTGCGTGGTCCGACGGCCGTTCCTGGCGGCGTGGCTCGATATCGATATAGCTTGCTTCGCAGCGCTCCGCCATCGCGGCTGAGGCAAGTACCAGGTCGATGCGCAATCCCAGTTTGCGGCGGAACATATTCATCCGGTAGTCCCACCAACTCCAGATCCGCTCCTCCTGCTCGAACAGCCGGAACGTATCGGTAAGACCCAGCGTGAATATCTTCTTCAGGGCGTCCCGTTCAAACGTGCTGCAAAGAATTTTTTCATGCCAGGCTTCCGGGTCATACACGTCGCGGTCATCCGGTGCGATGTTGAAGTCACCGAGCACAATCATGTTTTCGTGCAGTTCCATTTCCGACGCCAGCCAGGCGGTGACGCAATCCAGCCAGTGGAGTTTGTAGTCGAACTTCTCTGAACCCACTTCGCTGCCGTTCACCACGTAGAGATTCACTATCCGCACGTTGCCCACCGTCGCGGCCAGTATCCGGCGCTGATGGTCATCCAGCCCGGGGATATCGGTAACCGGATCGGTCAACTCTTCACGGCTGAGTATGGCCACGCCGTTGTAAGTCTTCTGGCCGGAAAATACGCTGTGATAGCCGGCTTCCCGCAATTCGGCAAGCGGGAAACGGTCGTCGGTCAGCTTGGTCTCCTGAAGCGCCAGAATGTCCGGTCGCTCGACATCGCACCATGACAGCACGTGCGGTAATCGGACATTAAGCGAATTGACGTTCCACGAGGCAATTTTCAGCATGGCTCTCTCCTACGACAGTCCATAGCTTTCCAGCAATGGCCCGGGTTCGGGCGGGCGGCCCCGGAAAGCGACGAATGAATCCATTGCAGGCCGCGAGCCACCGACGGCGAGAATTTCCTTTCTCAGAGCCTCGCCCGTTTCGGCCCGAAGCGTTCCCTCTGTACGGAACCGCCCCCAGGCGTCCGCCGCCAGTTGTTCAGCCCACAGGTAACTGTAATAGCCTGCAGCATAACCGCCCCCGAAAATATGGCCAAATCCGTTCAGAAAACGGTTCCAGGCAGGAACCGGTATGACGGCGATCTTCCTGCGAATGTCTTCAAGAACATCCTGCGGGTTTGCCGGGCGCTCTGCATCGAACTCCAGGTGCAGTCGCAAATCGCAAATCGCGTATTCCAGTTGACGCACCAGGAACAGAGACTTCAGGAAGTGACGTGAGCGCAGCAAACGCTTTTTCAGTTCCTCCGGCATGGCCTTGCCACTTTGGAAATGTCGCGCGTAGCCGGCCAGGATATCTTCTTCCCAGCACCAGTTTTCAAATAACTGGCTGGGTAATTCCACGGCATCCCACTCGACATTATTGATACCATTGACCTGCGGCCAGTCTATTTCGGTCAGCAGATGGTGCAGGCAATGTCCGAACTCGTGAAAAAGAGTCTGCAGATCATCATGCGTCAACAGTGAGGGGTGATCTTCAACCGGTGGCGAGAAGTTGCAGGTCAGGTAAGCCATCGGCAGTTGCAGGCCAGATTCCGTTATCCGCCGGGATAGGCAGATATCCATCCAGGCGCCGCCCCGCTTGTCCCTGCGGGCGAAAAGATCCATGAACAAGCCAGCGAAACGGCGGCCTTCCCGGTCCTCCAGCCAGTAGAACCGGACATCCGGATGCCAACTGGCAATAGAATCATCCGGCATCATGTGAAAATCGAATAATCGCTCCGAGATATGCATCAGGGCTTCCAGCATGCGCTCCAGAGGGAAATACGGCTTCAGTTCCTCGTCGGACAACTGCAGCTCAGTCTGCCGATAACGTTCCGACCAGTACGCGACATCCCAGGCTTCAAGCGGAAGAGCGGCGCCCCTGCTGTGTGCGAATTCCTCGAGTTCGGCATACTGCTTCCTGGCAGCGGGAGCCGCTTTTTCCGCCAGGCTTTCAAGGAATGAGAGCACGGACCCGGGAGAACCGGCCATCCGGCGAGCCAGCGCATAATTGACATAGTTGTCAAAACTGAGCAACCTGGCCAGCCGGTGCCTGAGTTCGAGCATTTCCCTGATCAGCGGAGAATTGTCCCATTTGCCGGCCATTGGCCCCTGGTCGGACGCACGCGTAACGTAAGCCGTATAGACCTCCCGGCGGAGATCACGGTCGGTTGCGTGCGTCATCACCGCGTGAAAGGCGGGCCCGTTCAGATCCAGAAGGTAACCGGACTTGCCGTGCGCCTGTGCAATGCCTTTGAGTAACTTCAACTCTGCCTGCGGCAAGCCTTCCAGGCCTGACGTGTTCTTGAAATGTTTGGTCCATACCCGCGTTGCATCCAGCAGGTTTTCTGAAAACTTTGAGCCCAGTTTACTCAGGCGCATCACGAGATCGCGGTAAACCGCCTTCTCCTTTTCGGAAAGATCCACGCCGGCAAGATGAAAATCCCGTAATTCCAGATCCACGATCCGCTGTTGTACGGGGGTCAAGTCGGAGTAAGCGGCTGATTCCTTCAACTGGCGATAAGCCCTGAATATTCCAGTGTTCTGCTGACGCCAGTTTTCGTGTTCGGTCAGACGCTCCAGACCGGCATTGTATGCCGTCCTGAGTTCTTCGTTATCGGCCACGGAATTGAGGTGGGAGACCGGAGACCAGGCTCGGGCCAGATCATCCGCCCAGCCAATTTCGGCTTCCACCATCGACCACGACGGACTGCCGCCGTCTTCAAGCCACTTTTCGACTTCCTGGCGATACACCCGGAGCAGCTCCTCCAGGGCAGGCATAACATGCTCCGGCTTGATGGCGGGAAAATCCGGGAGACGAAATGCCTTTTGGCTGCGGTGAAGCGGGTTTCGCATAGGGGATGCGCCTGCATAATATTCGTAAAAAATCAGCGGCGAATGTTAGCATGGATAACTCCGTTTTCCGCGATATCCTTTCTGAGAATGAGAAATGAGGAGTATGAAATGAAACTGATACTCGCCCTGATCGTGATGATCCCTTTGGCCTTGTCTGCCCAGCAGAATGATACAGAAGATGCGCCGGACCCCGGGCCCTGCAGCTCCGTGGAATTCCACCAATTCGATTTCTGGATCGGCGACTGGGACGTGACCGCGGATGGACAGCCGGCCGGGACCAACTCCATTCACCCGATTCAAAACGGCTGCGCGTTGAAAGAAAACTGGCAGGGCGCGGGCGAAGGCGGAATCAGCGGCACGAGTTTCAATATCTATGACCGGGCACGCGGTAAGTGGCATCAGACCTGGGTTGACGCCAGCGGCATGTTGCTGCAACTCGATGGCGGCCTGGTCGATGGCGCCATGATACTCAGCGGAAAACGACCGACCCGTGACGGCAAGGGAACCGCCCTTCATCGCATCAGCTGGACACCCAATCCCGACGGCAGCGTGCGCCAACTATGGGAAGCCAGCAAGGACGATGGAGGCAATTGGAACGTGATCTTCGATGGTCACTACGTCAAATCCGCCAAAAACCAATGAAACCCGGAAAATCCGGCTTTTCCCGTATCATCGACGCGGGCGTTTATTCGATCAGGGGCATCAGGGCCTGTTGGAAAAACGAAGCGGCGTTCCGGCAGGAAGTGACCGCAATTCTCGTGCTGCTGCCCCTGTCTTTTTTTGTCGCCAGAACAATCGAGCAGTGGTTGTTACTGGTTATGCCGTTTTTTATTCTCCTGTCCGTCGAATTGCTGAATTCAGCCGTCGAGAACCTGGTTGACCGGGTTGGTGAAGAATTCAACGAGTTGTCCGGCCGCGCCAAGGACATGGGGTCGGCGGCTGTGTTTTTTTGCCTGTTACTGACCGGGCTGTGTTGGCTTACCATTGCCTGGAAGAATTTCAGCTAAAGTAAGTGGCGCGACGGCTGCCGGGGTTCCTGAGTTTACATCCGGAACCGGCGACAAAAGCGACCGGCAATGAGCTACAATTTCGCCCGGAGCCATCGATAGATGAGAGGAATCATGAAACAAGGAAAGATCGCGACCCGGCAAACTGGCCTGTTACTGACATTGACCTTCCTGGCGCTCGCTGCCTGTTCATCCAACCAGGTCGACAAAAGCAGAAGCGAAGCGTTCAAACAATACGAAACCATCGTCCGCTGGAGCCAGTGGGACGCCGCGGCGGATTTCATTTCAGACGAATACCTCGAGGAAAATCCGATAACCCGGCTTGACATGGATCGCCTGCGTCTGTTCCGCGTCACCGCCTATACCATTCGCTCCACCGGAATTTACGACGAAGGCATGACCGCGAGACAGACCGTGGAAATCAGGCTGTTCAATACGCACCAGGCGGTTGAGCGCACCATCATCGACGAACAGGAATGGCGCTATAACGAAACGCGTCAGCGCTGGTTGCTGCACAGCGGCCTGCCCGACCCCACGAAACGTTACTGAAGCTAGAACCCGAAAACGCTGAAACCACCGTCCACGGCGAGGCATTGCCCGGTGATGTAACTGGATGCCGGCATGCACAGGAAAGCGATGGCCCGGGCGCATTCCTCGACCTCTCCGACCCGCCCCATCGGTGTCCGGTCCAGCACCTCTTTTCGGTAATCGGGGTCGCTCAGCACCTGGTCCGCCAACGGTGTCCTGATGTACCAGGGCGCCACGGCATTCACCCGAATGTTCTCCCCGGCCCACTCAACTGCCAGATTGCGGGTCAACTGGATCATTGCCGCCTTGCTCACACCGTATGAGGCGCCGGTGCGAAGATGAGTCAGGCCGGCCACCGATGCGTTGTTCACCACGCACGAAGGCGCACCTTTACTGAGCAAGGGATATAAAAGGCGGCACATCTCAAAACAGGATTCCAGGTTGACCCGCTGAACGAGTCGATACTCTTCGAAACTCAGGTCTGCCATCCGCTTGCGGATGTTGGTGCCGGTGTTATTGACGAGTACCTGAAGCGAAGACCCCACACCGCGGACAACAGACTGTCTTCCTTCTTCGCATGCCAGGTCAGCGGAAAGGATTTCCACTTTGCATCCATAGTCCCTGGATTCAATATCGGATTGCGCCTGGCCAAGGCGCTCGGTGTTGCGGGCAATAAGGATCAGGTCAGCGCCCAGCGACGCGAGTTCGTGCGCCGTCGCCAATCCGATGCCGCTGCTGCCGCCGGTAATCAGCGCACGTATGCCATCGAGCCGCCAGGGAACCGAAGTATCTCTACTCGACATCGCACAGACAGTGGGCTGCGATGGAGATGCCATCGCTGTTACGCACCAGCAACCGCAGGTCACTCAGGATGTTTTCAAGCAAGGTTCCATGAAACGCCGTCATAGCGGAAACGCCCAGGCCAAAGCGGGCCATGGCGCTGCCCATCATCTCGATCAGAAACGATTCGAAGGTGCTGAGTTCGCGCTCGTCATAGACGACATTGTAGTCGGCTCCCAGCCCCGCAATGCGTGCTGCGGCATCAATCGACTGGCGCAGCGTGCCGGTCTGATCGACCAGTCCCCTCTCCTTGGCCTGGCTACCGCTCCAGACCCGTCCCTGCGCGACTTCGAGCACGGCTTCGGGATTCATGTTGCGGGATTCGGACACAAGACTGATGAAATCTTCATAGGTCCGCTCGGTCGCATATTGAAAGATGCGTCTCAGGTCCGGGTCCAGCGGTCGATCCAGGCGCAGCTTGCCGGCCAGCGGGGTGGTGCCCACGCCATCACTGTGAATTCCGAGCTTCTCGAGCGGTCTGGAGAAAGTCGGCAATATGCCGTAAACCCCGATCGAACCTGTAATCGTGGAGGGACTCGCCCAGACTTCATCCGCTCCCATCGCAATCCAGTACCCCCCCGAGGCGGCAACATTACCCATGGAAACGACAACGGTTTTACCCATCTCCTGCAGCGCCTTGATTTCGCGACGGATTTTTTCAGAGGCAAAGGCGTCACCGCCAGGGCTATTGATACGCAGCACAACTGCCTTGACTTCTTTGTCCTCCGCAAGCGCACGCAGCTTCCGTGACAGCGTTATGGCCCCGACGATTCCCTGTGGCTGCATACCGCGAACAATCTCGCCTTCAGCCACCACGATTGCAATTTTCCGCGTTGTGGCCGGCCGGTTCTGAATCTGGGTTAAAGCGAGATAATTCTCGAAACCCACCTGCCGAAAGCCTTCACTGCCGTCACCGGCCGCACCCATCTGCGCCAGCGCCAGGTTTGCCTCCGGCCTGTTCATCAGCTTATCAACGAGACCCAGGTCGAGAGCGAATCGGGCGAAGTCACCGTCAACGGATTCCAGCCGGTCTGCAAAACTATTGATGGCTTCTGAGAGGTTCTCCAGCGGAATACCCCGGTGGCTCGAGATGGCTTCCAGGTACTGCTGCCAGAGACTGCTAATCCAGAACAGGTTAGCTTCTTTGGCTTCCGGCGACATATCGTTGCGGACATAAGGCTCCATTGCCGACTTGTACTTGCCCGCCCGGAAGAGATTGACTTCGACTTCGAGTTTGTCCAGACCTTCCCGGTAGAAATTGCGGTAAGCCGAAAATCCGTCTATCCATACCAGTCCCTTGGGATTGAGCCAGATTTCATCGGCAAGCGCAGCAAAGAAATACTGCTGCTGACCGAGGGTATCCGCCAGCGAGATAACCGGCTTGCCCGAGGCTTTGAACTCTGAAATGGCAGCTTCGAGTTCCAGTAACGATGCGAGGCCAATGCGTCGAAGATACGTTGGATCGATGACCAATCTGACAATCTTTTCATCGTTTGTAGCTCTGCGAACGGCTTCCACCAGGTCCCGCAGGCGCGTTTCGGTTCGTTCGGTTTCGGAGGCCTGCTGCAGGATATAGTCGAGTGGCGTGCCGCTGTATTGCTCCACGATATCTCCGTAAGGCTGCAGCAGCAGAGCCGTATTCGGATGAATGATGAGCGTCTCCTCGGTGTCGATAAACGCCAGGATCACTACCCAGATTATCAGCAGGAAAACGAGGTTCAGCACCAGCTTCCTGGTCCCGTCGATAAAGTGCCAGATGCCGAGCAGTGTTCGCACGATGAAAGATCGTTCTGAAGTCATGGTTATTCCTTTGCAAAGTCAGCCTATTCTATGGCCCCTTCACTACTGGCGACAATGGCCAAAAGTCCTGCCAGGCATCCCGTGGGATTTTCTCTCGCCAACAATGTGTGAAAAATGCCAACGTCATGGCGGCAATGCTCACCATCCAATCCATAACTGATTGTTTTTATACGTTTAAAT
Organism: uncultured Lysobacterales bacterium; assembly: GCA_947258865.1. GTDB lineage: Bacteria > Pseudomonadota > Gammaproteobacteria > Xanthomonadales > SZUA-36 > CAMYKC01. The sequence goes on along the minus strand of CAMYKC010000023.1, from coordinate 4,690 downwards.
TATATGGCATGAATACTGCATCAACATTGATACCTATATCGATTGAGACACAGGAGAATTCAATGGGAACCTTTTCTCGCCTTCGTTACGTCGTTGCTGCAAATATCAACGCTCTGATCGAAAAAGCCGAAGATCCCGAAAAACTGCTGCGGGCCCTGATCCGTGAAATGGAGGACGCCAGTGAAGAAGCCCGGATAGCCAGTGCCGAGCTGCTTGCGGAGCAGCAGCGCCTCGAGCGGCTCGAGGCGCAACTCTCGGAAGAGGCGGCTCAATGGCAAAGACGTGCTGAAAACGCGGTGACGCAGAACCGCGACGACCTGGCCCGGGCTGCGTTGCAAGCACGCGCGGAATTGTCGGACCGCCACGTGCTTGTGGTCGATGAGCAAAAACGCGTGGCTGAGCGAGTCTCCCAAATGGAACAGGACATGCTCACATTGAAGAGCAAGCTTGCGGAAGCCAAAACCAAACTGAAAGGCATGATGGCGGGCAAACCCGCTCACCAGGTGAATGCTGAAGCAGCGGAAAGGACTACTCCAGGTGAACGCAAAGTAAGACGCGCCATGGAGCGATTCGATCGACTGCAAGCCCAGGTCGACAATCTGGAAGCACGCGTTCGTTCCTACGAAGTTGGCGGACCTTCCACCTCGGTCTGGATAGAGACAGCGGAAACCCGGGATCCGGCGATCGAGGAAGAATTGGATCGGATGAAGCAACGACTGGCCGAAAAGTCCCGGGACACTGAAGAAATCGAAGCGTGAATACGATGAAAGCAGATGGTGCACTCCTCGCCGGTGTTTGTGCCGGCATCGCCCGGACGTTCGACTGGAACGTCTGGGCGCTTCGTGCTTTGTTTGTCGGCCTCTTGCTGATCAAAACGCTTTGGGCGATTCTGCTGTATGTGGGCCTTGCCATGGTGTTTCACTTTTTCGGCGGCGAATGGCCCGGCAGGAAGACCAACGACGGCGGTCTGTCCTCACCGGAGCTCTCGGAAAGAAATGACCGGATTTCAGACCTCGAAAGGCGCTTCAGGGAGATGGAGGAAGGCAAGGACTAGGCGCCGAGGCCGCTTCGACGATAGGGCCGGGCCAAGGCTCAGGGCATCAGGTCAGCTTCTTGCTGGTATGGTTGAAGCGCAGGATCATCAGGGAGGCGGCTATGGTCAGTCCGGCGATCATGCCGATCCACATGCCGGCCGGGCCCATCTCCCGGCCGAAAGTCAGGTGATACCCCAGCGTCAAACCAACGATCCAGAACGATACGACCATGTATAGCACTGGCATCCGGGTGTCCTTGTAGCCTCGCAAGGCCCCGGCGGCTACGATCTGCAGGCCGTCGGGATACTGGAAAATGGCTGCGTAAAACAACAGACTGACGGCCAATGGAGCCACGACAAGGTCCGTTGTATATATGCGGACAATCAGCTCCGGGAAAAGCAGTAATGCAGCCGCGCTGATGCTCTGAATAATGAAAATGATAAGGAACCCGATCAGACCGGCATACCGGGCGCCGCCGTGGTCATTTCTGCCAACCGCATTACCGACCCGAATGGAGATGGCGCTGGAAAGACCGACCGGGATCATAAACAGCAGCGCTGCAAAATTGATCGCAATCAGGTGGGCTGCCGCAGGTACCGGCCCAAGACGGCCGATCAACAAAGCGGCGCCGACGAACAGGCTGCCTTCGACAAAAATTGCCAGGGCGATGGGAATGCCGACCTTCAGTAACCCCCAGATTTCCCTCCAGTCAGGTTTCTCCAGGTGGGACATCAGTTCGAAGGGTTCGTAATGCCTGTGTGTTCGTATGTAGTAGAACAGCATCAGGAACTGCAACCAGAGCACGATGGAGGTAGCAATCCCGCAACCCATAACGCCCAGCGCCGGCATTCCGAACTTGCCGAACATCAGGATGTAGTTGAGTGGAATGTTCAGCAGCGCGCCGGCAACGCCATAAAGCATCGTGGGCCGGGTGTGACCGGTGCCTTCGCTGAAGAAGCGCAACAGGAAAACCAGGCACAGCCCGGGCGCCCCCCAGGACATGGCGCGGAGATATTCCGCGGCCGTCGGAACAATCGCCGGATCGATCAGGAATGCCGTCAGCAGTGGCTCACTGAAGAAACAGAGCAGCCAGAATGGCAGGGAAAAGGCAACCGCAATCCAGAGCGCCTGGCGAGTCTGCGAAGCTGCATCCAGCTTACGGTCAGCACCATCGAGCTGGGCCACGCTGGGCTGTACCACCATCAGCGTGCCAAGCACGAACATCAGCATCGAGGACCAGACAGCGCCTCCGATACCGAGCGCGGCGAGGGAAATTTCTTTATCCGGGAGACGGCCGGCCATCACCGTATCGACAAAATTCATGCTGAACACGGCCAGCTGCCCGATCATGACGGGCAGAGCCAGTTGCAGGGTCCGCCGGATTTCGGCCGAGTGGTTTTTTGCTTTGGTTATACTGTTCATTCGAGCCGCACATTGTACAGGAGACAGTGCAAACGATGAGCCTGACCGCCTTTGTTACCGGTGCCTCCGGATTCGTGGGATCCAACCTCGTCCGGGAGCTGCACAAGCAGGGTTGGGATGTACATGTCTTGCTGAGAAAGACGTCATCGCTCGAGGATATCGCCGGCATTCCGGTCACCCGGCACCTGGGTGACGTGGTGGATTTCACATCGGTCAAGCTGGCCATTCCCCGGAAGCCAGACTGCGTATTCCATGTCGCGGCTAGCACCAATTTCTGGTCGGGAAACAACGACGTGCAAACCCGGATCAATGTCGATGGCACCCGCAACATGATTGAAGGCGCCGCGGAAGCGGCCGCGAAACGCTTTGTACATACCTCCAGTTTCGTGACCTGGGGATTTCAGGACATCGAGCTTTCGGAAAGCAGCGAACGGACCAACACTTCTGATTGGATCAACTATGTACGCACCAAGCACGTGGCCGAACAACTGGTGCTGGATGCGGTCGGCCAGGGCCGGCTGGATGCGGTCATCCTCAACCCGGCCAATGTGCTCGGGCCGGGTGACCGGCACAACTGGTCGCGTATGTTCCGCATGGTCAACCGGCGCAAATTGCCGGGCGCTCCCCCCGGTGGCGGTAATTTCTGTGACGTGCGCGAAGTCGCCAAGGCGCATGTCGCCGCCTATCACAAAGGTGTGTCAGGCGAGAAATATCTGCTGGGCGGTGAATTTGCGCGGATTGTGGACGCGATCGGGCTGGCGGGTGAATTGCTGGACAGGCCGGTTCCGAAAAAGCCGATGCCGGCCTGGTTACTGCTAGCGGCCGCGCGGGTCATGACGGCCATGGCCGTGTTGAGTGGTAGGGAACCCGACCTGACGCCTGAGGCTGCCGTGATGACATCGCATGACATCATCTGTAACTCCGCGAAAGCCGAACGCGAACTGGGCTATCGGTCCGTGCCGCTGCGCGATATGATCCGTGACACCATCGAGTGGATGAACGAGAAGGGCTTGCTGTGATGAGTACTGAACCTGGAACTTCAGAAATGTCCGAAGGAGGCGCTGCGAAGGATAATCGTCCCTTGCCTGTCGCAGACACTGCGCTGACCATTCCCCAGAATCGGCTGGCCGGATCCGTCGCCTGCATGAACTGCGGCACGGAATTGAAAGGCCCTTTCTGCTTTTACTGCGGCCAGCCGGACAAGAACTTTATGCGCTTTTTCCCGGCGCTGATGCGGGAACTGCTTGAGGATACACTGGATTTCGACTCGCGGTTCATGCGCACCTTAAAGCCACTGCTGTTCAAACCTGGCAAATTGACCCGGGATTACCTGGATGGACGGCGCTTCCGATATGTGCCGCCGTTGCGTCTTTATATCTTCTCCAGCATCGCCTTTTTCTTCCTGGCCGCTCTACTGGCAAGTGATGCAATCCAGGTCGGCGGGGAAGACGTCGAATTTAACAGTGATGCAAGCGGCTTTCGTTTCGAGATCGATGAGGGTGAAGAGGAGGAATTGCGCGAAACACTGAAGGGGCTGAATGACCTGGAACCCGGACTGGCCGATGAAGTCGCCGATACCGTTATCCAGGCGCGGGAAGAAAGTGAGGTTCACGGGGAAGGCGAGGAAGAAAACGACGTAATCAACATCAATGGCGAACCCTGGGACCGTGAAACCAATCCCTTCATCATTGCCTGGATGCCTGACTGGGTAAATAACTGGATCAATGACGAGATCGAAGAGTCACCGCAAAAAGGCAAGGAGATCGAGGCTAACCCGAATCTCATTAAGGACAAGGTTTTCGAGGTGTTGCCGGTGACCATGTTCGTCCTGTTGCCGATCGTCGCCATGTTGTTCAAATTCTGGTACCTGTTTGCAAAGAAATACTATGTCGAGCACCTTATCATCGCCCTGCACAACCATTCTTTCATTTTTGTCTCGGCCCTGATGATCATTTTGCTCAACGTCTTCGCAAGCTGGCAAGACCCCTCCGAACAGGGGCGGTTGACCAGCCTGGTGGGCTGGATCATTGCCGCCATCGGTATCTGGATACCGGTCTACATGCTGATTTCATTGAAACGGGTATACCAGCAAGGCTGGGTCATGACGCTTAGCAAGTTCGGTTTGATCGGCATTTCCTATATCGTGTTGCTGGGCTTCGCCACCGCTGCTGTCGCCCTCATCAGTTTCGTACTGCTTTAGGCACATGAGAACCAGACCTCGCGGGAAATGACCA
>CAMYKC010000022.1 GCA_947258865.1 uncultured Lysobacterales bacterium | reverse complement strand
ATAGCTGTAGGAAAACTTACGCCTGTTGTAGACGGAATGCAAATTGGCGCCATGCCGTGAAGTGTTGTCAAAAACCGGGGCAGATTTGTTTAATCGTTGCATTAGCTGGGAATTTCGCCCTCTCCGACCATTTCGTAGACTTGTGCGGGGCAGAACCTCGTGCAGGGATTATTGTATTCCTCCACGCAGCGCGTGGTACAGATATCCGGCTCGAGTATCTGCAGGTGGACCGGCTGATCTTCATCGTGCTCGGTCGCGGCGAAATAAACGGAGGCGAGCCGGTCCCGTGGCGGCAAATTGCGCTCAACCCACTGGCGGTCGGGCGGGGTGTAGCCCGCCAGTTTCTGCAATGAGGTGTCGTCCGGGTGTATCGACAGGGTCGTGGGTAATTTGCCGGCGGTCACCGTTTCGATCGCTGCACGGACAAAGCCGCGCCAGAATCCTTTGTAAAATGCAGGACGAATGTTTCTGACCTTGTATAGCTCCCTGACCACTTCAGAATCGCGCAATTTGGCGTCAAAGCCCTCGGCGGTTGAGGTAGCCGCGATGTGTTCCGCCGCCAGGATGCCGCAGCGCATGGCCTGGTGGGTGCCCTTGATCTTGGGTACGTTCAGCGTGCCCGCGGAATCGCCGATGATCAGGGCGCCGGGCATTTCAGTTCTCGGCAGCGACTGGTATCCGCCTTCCGCGATGGCGCGGGCGCCGGAGGACAGAATCTCGCCACCTTCCAGCATCTCCTTCACCATGGGGTGGGCCTTCATCTGCTGAAACGCTTCGAACGGCATGAACTCCGGATCCTCGTAGTCCAGCCCGCAGACGAAGCCGATTGCGATCCGGTCCTTGTCCAGGTGGTAAATGAAGCTGCCGCCATAAGTCCTGGAGTCCAGGGGCCAGCCCGCGGTGTGCTGCACCAGTCCGGGCTTCGATTTACCCGGAGGAACCCGCCACAGCTCTTTCATGCCGATTCCGTAAGTTTGTGGATCGGAGTCTTTGTCCAGTTCGAATTTCCTGATCAGCTGTTTGCTGAGATGCCCGCGGACCCCCTCGCTCAATATGGTGATCGGTGCGTGAATCTCGATGCCCTGCATATAGGTGTCTTTCGGCTCTCCATCCAGGCCGATACCCATGTCACCAATGATCACGCCACCGACGGCTCCGTCTTCCTGAAAGCGGACTTCCGCAGCGGCGTAGCCAGGAAAAATATCGACTTCCAGCGCTTCGGCCTGTGTTGCCATCCAGCCGCACATCGCGCCCAGCGAGACAATGTAGTTGCCATGATTTTTCTGTTGCGGGGGGGTCGGAAGCCTGCGCCTTCCGGTCTGGCTCAACAGCCAGATCTCGTCATTTTCTACCGGGATACAGATCGGCGGAGGCTTATCGCGCCAACCAGGCAGTAATTCGTCCAGCGGCTCCGGTTCGATGACCGCGCCCGACAGAATATGGGCGCCAATTTCCGAACTTTTCTCGATCACGGCGACCATCAACTCAGGCTTTTGCTGTTTCAGGCGAATAGCGCAGGACAAGCCGGCCGGTCCGGCCCCGACGATAATTACGTCATATTCCATGACTTCGCGATCGGTCATTAGTCTTTCTCCGGTCAGATTTCCCATGACCCAAAACATAGCATTATAGTCATTTGTCGAGTCCTGATGTACGGCAGGATTAGTGAATTTCGATGCAAGTGTTCTAAAATATAGTTATGCGTTCCTGTTCACGATTCCGCATTCTAATCCTGGCATTGATGCTGGCGGTCAGCCACCTGGTGTTGATCAGTCATGTAACGGCTCATTTTGAGCCGCAATGGGAAGAATGCGAACTCTGCGTCAGCCAGGTTCAGCCGCTGGTTGCGGTACCGGCCTCTGACCACGTTGTACTGGTCGATTCCGGAATCGATCATGCCAGGTTCCATATTCCGACCTGTTCGCTTCAATATCGAATTTCACCGATTTATCATCCGAGGGCTCCCCCCTCAACGTCTTCGTAAACTCGTATCCAGCAAGTCGCCCCGCTGTGTTTCGTTCACCGGGGTAATGATTGATTTCTACGGAGACACAAAATGAAATGTCGATTAACACACATGCTCGTCGCGGGCATGTTTGTATTCAGCTCACTGGCCTTCGCCCAGGACGCTCCAAAGGGGGAGTTGGACGTCCTGCGCGAGGAAATTCGAATAATGCGGGCTGAATACGAGGCGCGAATTGCCGACCTGGAAGCCCGCCTGGATGCAGCAGAGGCCGCGGCGGCCGGGTCGGAGAACCGCGAAGCCGCATCCATTCAATCACCGCAGACGGTATCGGTGGCGAGGGACAGCTCGTTCAATCCCGCCATTGGCGTGACCTTTCAGGGGCAGGCCTGGAGTTATGACAACGACCCGGAGGACTATTACATCCCGGGTTTTCCGTTGGGAGGTGAAGCCGGACCGGCTCCCGAAGGGCTTTCGCTCGCGGAAACTGAAATCACGATGTCCGCCAACGTGGATGACAAGTTCACGGCCATGCTGAACGTACCCATTGTCATCGAAGATGGCGAGGTCGCCGTTGAACTGGAAGAGGCCTGGGTCGAGACACTGAGCCTGCCGGGTGGCCTGGCAATCCGGATGGGACGTTTCTTCGCCGATATCGGCTACCTCAATGACAAGCACTTCCATTCCTGGGATTTTGCCGACCAGCCGCTGGCTTACCAGGTCTTTTTGGGAAATTCCTATATCGATGACGGTCTGCAATTCCGTTGGCTGGCGCCCACCGATTTCTACCTTGAGTTCAGTGCTGAAGTATTGCGAGGTGACCGTTACCCGGCTGGAGGCGCCGCCAATTCCGGAATCGGCAGCAAGACCCTGTCCCTCAAAACCGGTGGTGATGTCGGCTTCAGTCACAGCTGGCAGTTTGGTCTGTCCTGGCTGGGCGCGGATGCAGAACAACGCGAGTCGGGCAGTGAGGATGATCCATTGCTGTTTACCGGCCAGACCGATCTGTTCATTGCGGATTTCGTCTGGAAATGGGCGCCGAACGGGAATTCGCGCCAGGAAAACTTCAAGTTCCAGGCGGAGTACCTGTGGCGAAACGAAGATGGCGCCTATACTTTGCCCGGCGACCGGGAAAACCCGTGGGATTACGACCAGAGCGGCTGGTATGCCCTGGCCGTGTATCAACCCTTTCCTCGCTGGCGATTCGGTGCGCGCATCGACCACCTGTCGGGGGATACGCCGGACAATTCATGGATCGATACGCCTCTGTATCCCATCGGCGACGACCCGGTACGCTACAGCGTGATGGTCGATTGGTCCAACAGTGAATTCAGCCGCTTTAGATTCCAGTACAACCACGACAAGGCAAGCATAGAGACGGATAAGCAGTTCGGCCTGCAGTATGTTTTCAGCATTGGCGCCCATGGCGCTCATAGCTTTTGAGGGGAGCGGAAACATGAAAAAGATTCGTATTAGTATTCTGTTCCTGATTGTTTTTCTGCCCTTGAATGCGGGGGCCGAATTACGGGTTTTCACCTGCGAACCAGAGTGGTTGGCATTGGCTGAAGAAATTGGTCAAGGCCGCGTCAAGGCCACCAGCGCAACGCATGCTTTGCAGGACCCGCATTATGTCGAGGCACGGCCCAGCCTGATATCCCGGGTGCGTAAGGCGGACTTAGTGGTATGCAGCGGCGCACAGCTCGAGATTGGCTGGTTGCCGATGCTGCTAAGCAAAGCCAACAATCCCGGCGTGCTGCCCGGCAAGGACGGTTTTCTGGAAGCCAGCAGCGTCGTCACCCGCCTGGGTGTGCCGGACACCGTCGACCGGGCGCAGGGCGACATGCACCCACAGGGTAATCCACATATCCAGATGAACCCGCACAATATTGCGCTGGTGGCCAGGGCGTTGGGGGAACGAATGGCGCTGCTGGACCCCGATAATGCAGCCGAATATGACCGGGGAACGGATGAATTCCTCGAACGCTGGGCGGATGCCATAGCGGGTTGGGAAAAGCGGGCTCATTCCCTGGCCGGAAAGCGGGTCGTCTGCCACCACAAGTCCTGGCTGTATCTCGAGGACTGGCTGCAACTGGAGGAAGTAGCGACGCTGGAGCCGGTTCCGGGGATTCCGCCGACAGCATCCCATCTGTCCTCGCTCCTGAACCTGCTGGGCGCGGACGGCAGCGGGGCCGATGCGATCATTCGTGCACCTTTCCAGAGCGCAAAGGCCTCGGAATGGCTGGAGAGCCGTGCCGGTATCCCGGCTGTGGTGCTACCTCTGACTGTCGGCGGAAGTGAGGCGGCAACGGACCTGTTCAGCCTGTTCGAGGACATCCTCGACCGCTTGCTCGAGGTAACCGGGGGAACTGGCTCATGAATTGGGAGTTTCTCGACTGGTCCATTATGGGTCCCGCCATGCTTGCGGGCCTGCTGGTGTTGAGCACGCATGTTCCGCTTGGGCAGGTAGTACTGCAACGGGGCATCATATTCATCGACCTTGCCGTCGCCCAGGTTGCTGCCCTGGGTGTGATTGCAGCGGGAGCAATGGGTTGGGAAGATAACGTCTACGCCGTCCAGGTCTCAGCGGTCGGCGCAGCCTTGCTGGCCGCGGCCGGACTGAACTGGACGGAGAAATACTGGCCTGATATCCAGGAAGCGCTGATCGGAACGCTGTTCGTGCTCGCCGCAACCGGCAGCATCCTGCTGCTGGCTGAAAATCCGCACGGCGGCGACTACCTGAAGGACATCCTGGTGGGGCAAATCCTGTGGACTACCTGGGGCATGCTGGTTCCGATTTCGCTGCTGTACGCAATCCTGCTGTCCGTCTGGTTTTCGAGTCGTAAGCGGATCGGGCATGCGGGGTTTTACATTACGTTTGCATTTGCGATCACCGCCGCGGTTCAAATCGTGGGTGTGTACCTGGTCTTTGCAAGCCTGATCCTGCCGGCGCTGGCAACACGCCGTCTCGGTGGCACAACCAGGCTGGTGGCCGGTTACCTGGTCGGGGGGATCTCTTTCCTGGCGGGAATTGTCATCTCCTCGCTGCTGGACCTGCCGACCGGGGCGGTTACTGTCTGGACCATGGCCGCCGTCGCAATCCTTGCCGGCCTGTTCATTGCCCGCCGGTCGCGCCCCGCCTGACGAAACGCCCCGGTTTTGCGCCGGTATGTTCCCCGTTCAACAGGACCGGTACGCCATTGACCAGCACGTGTTGCACGCCGGTGGCGTATTGGTGTGGTTCGGAAAAAGTCGCATGGTCGGTGATCGATGCCGGGTCGAATATCGTGATATCGGCGTAATAATTTTCCTTCAGGCGCCCACGGCCCTCGATTCCCAGGTTGTCCGCAGGAAACGAGGTGAGGCGCCGTATCGCCTCGGACAGGGAAATCAGGCCTTCCTCGCGCACGTACTTCCCCAGCAGCCGGGCAAAGGTGCCGTAAGCGCGTGGATGCGGGTTCGATTTCAAAAACACGCCCTCGGGCGCCATGGATTCCGCGTCCGAGCCAAAAGCCACCCAGGGCCGGGCGATCTTCTTCCTGATGTTTTCCTCCGACATCAGGAAATAGGCAGTGCCTACCCGGCTGTCATCCTCGATGACGAGATCGATGATGGTGTCCTCGGCAGAAGTGCCTCTCATCGCTGAAACTTCAGCCAGGGTCTTGCCGGTCAGGGGCTTGAGGTCGTCGTTCTTGAAGCCGAGCAGGATCAGATTCTCCGCGCCACCGGCCGCATGGTAGAGGTTTTCCCAGTCTTCGCCGGGTTGCCTGATTTCCTCGATCACGCGAGCGCGGATCTCCGGGTCCCGCAGCCGCTCAACCCAGGCTTCGTGGCCGCCTTCCTGCACCCAGGGCGGCATCGCCGCGTCCAGACCGGTTGCGCCCGCCGTGTAGGTATACATGTCCGCCGAAATATCCAGGCCTTCGGCACGCGCGGCCTCGACCAGGCGGAAGACGTCTTCCAGCTTGTCCCAGTTGTCCTTACCTGCGGCCTTGAGGTGGTAGATTTCCGCGCCGATACCGGCCTCCCTGGCAATGGTGATCAATTCTTCAACGGCTTCGATCAGCTGGCTGCCTTCGCTGCGGATATGCGATATATAACGCCCGCCATACCGTGCGGCGACACGGTTCAGGGCAATCAACTCCTCGGTGCTTGAATAAAATGCCGGGGCGTAAATCAGTGAAGAGCCCACACCCAGAGCCCCCTCTTCCATCGCGCCGGCAACCAGTTGCTGCATTTGTTGCAGTTCATCAGGCGTGGCTGCGCGGTCTTCGTATCCCAGTACGTGAATGCGCACGGTAGTCGCTCCTACGAAGGAAGCAACGTTGTTCGAAATACCCCGGTCTTCCAGGTACTGCAGGTATTCGCCCAGGGTAGTCCATTCGATGTCGAACTTGATGTCTGAGCTCAGGCGAAAAACTTCTTCTTTCATCGCTGCATTCCATGGGCCCATGGACCAGCCTTCACCCATTACCTCGAGGGTCACGCCCTGGCGGACATCGCTTTGCGACAGACCGTCCTCGATTAACGTTTCCGTGGCCCAGCTGAGCATGTTGATGAAGCCGGGCGATACCGCCAGTCCGCTTGCATCGATGGTCTTCTCTGCGGTCTCATCGATCGTTCCGATTTTTGCGATCCGGTCGCCCCTGATCGCGATGTCGGCTTTTAAGGGTTCGCTTCCGTCACCCGCATAGACCGTGCCGCCCCGGATCACGATATCGAAATCGGCGGATCGATGGCCGGGGTCGGAACAGGCAAAAACCAGCAGACACAGGATGGTTATGAAACTGATTCTGGATAACATGAAGGATTTCCTTTTCAGTGATTCTGAGATTGTGCCAGCCATTTCGCGATTTCTGTTCTGGCGTGTTCGTATCCGGCCTGGACAATCTGGTCGAACGATTTCACTTCCGTCATGCCAAATTGCCTGACGGGCGGGTTGAGTAGCAGGTCAGCCTGCTTGCCCAGTTCGCGCACCCGTTCCAGCGTTCCCAGTTCGGTCGCTTTGAGCATGATGGTGGACAGGCTGGGCACGCGGTACCTGGGCGCAAACGGCAGGTAGCGGCCACGGAGAACAGCCCAGGCGGAGGGCATTGAATCGTATTTCACCTCGTACTGTTTGTCCGATGAAAGCTCCACGGCCACGATGGTGCCCACCGGTTTTCGTTGCATCACATCGACCGGCAGGTTGTTGATCACGGCGCCGTCTACGGCGAGTCTTTTGTCAACGATGGCCGGTGGAATAATCCCGGGGATCGCAGCGCTCGCGCGGATGGCATCGGGAAGATAACCGCTCTCATGCAGTACCATGTCGCCGCTGTCCAGGTGACAGGAAATGCAATAAAACGGGGTGGGGAGATCCTCGATCTGGAAATCAAGATATTTTTTCAGCAAGCGGTCCATGCGCCTGCCGCTGATCATCGAGATCAGCGGCAAGGTGAAATCACTGAATGGCTTGCCCTTGACGAAACACTCCCTGGTGATGTTGACCGCCTCGTCCAGCGACCATGGGCTGGCCAGGGCGGCCGCCATGATCGCACCCAGGCTGGTGCCACCAACCCAGTCTACCGGGAGACCGGCCTCCCTCATGGCCCGGTAAACCCCCAGGTGGGCGAACCCGCGCGCCGCGCCGCCCGCGAGCACCAGTCCGAGCGCTTTACCGGACACGATGCGCGCCACGCGCGCCGTATCATCCGGTACTCCCTCGCGGACGTGAACATGAAAGTCAGCTTTTCGGTGTGCAAGCCAAGCCCTGGTGTTACGGATGGGCGAACCCGGCGGAGGTTGCAACAGGATTAACATTCGCCTTGCAACAGCGGAGCCGGCAGCTGCCTGCAGCCGGCTTTCCCATTCCCTGCTCGGGGGGTTCATCGTTGAATCGCCAATGAACAGGACCATGTCCGATTGCCTGATCGCGAATTCCGACCAGGACTGGTTTTCAGAGCTGCACCGGTAAATGACGAAGCGGTGCTCGTCCTCCCGGTCATGCACCCAGTGGCTCAGCGAATGGGGGATCGGGTCATCGTCGCTGATGGAATCGACCGGTGCGCCATGCCGGCCCAGTTCGCCCGCTGTCAGGCACAGGGTCTTGCCGGCCTTCTCGATTTCCGCGATCAAATCCCGGCAAAATTGACCGGTCCTGGCAGTCTCATCCAGCGGCAGGATGCTGATGGTGCTCAGGTCTCGCGTCGACGGCTTCGCCTGGGCGCTGCTGCTTTGCAGGAGAGACGCCACATTGGTAGCCAAACGAAGGGCAAGGGCAGGGTGTTGATGGGACAGTTTTTCAAAATCTTCCCGGCCGATCCGGATCAGCAGGCTGTCCCGAACGGCCTGGATTCCCACCGTGCGAGGCGCGCCGGTCAACAGGCTGAGTTCCCCGACACTGTCGCCCGGTACAATTTCATTGAGGAAATGCCCTCTTGCATTACCGCTTGCATCTCTCGCCCAGGCCTGCAATCGTCCACGGACCAGGAAATATAGCGAGTTTCCCGGATCTCCTTGTTGCATCAGCCACTCGCCACCGGACAGGTGCCTCGTTTCAACCTGGTCAAGCAACGGGTGATTGGCGTCTATTTCGAATTCGAAATACTGCTCGAGCGTTCGAAGGATCCGCCGGTCCGGATTGACTGAACCTTCGCTGCTCCCTTTCACCGGTCTGCCGCCCCCAGATCCAGTTGTGTTTGAAAAATCACCCCGATGGACTGCATGAAACTGGCAAAACGCCGTTCGTCGTCGGCATTGAAGGGATGGCCGTCTTTCCGGTTGAGCAGTTGCGCCACGGCGAAGACTTCGCCGTCCGTATTTTTTACCGGAAGGCTGAGTATGGAGCGGGTGTGGAATCCGGTTCTCTTGTCTACATCGCGATTGAAACGCGAGTCTGAATACGCGTCGTCAATCCGGATGGCCTCCCCACTCATGGCCACGGCGCCGGCGATACCGCTGCCCAGAGGAATCCGGATTTCACCCATCGCCTCAAGATTCTCTGAGACTTTGAGCACGAGTTCGTCGCCGTCGACCAGGAACAGCGAGGAGCGCTCGGCGTTCAGCAGCAAGCCGAGCTTGCGCGTGAAAGCGAACAGGCCACGGTCCAGCATGCTTCTGAAGGCGACGTTATTTGCCAGCGCCGTGGCTTCCAGGAAGCGCTCCGATTCCCCGGTGATTTCCTCCAGCAATTCGCGGAATTCGTTTTCGTTGAGTTGGTCAACGACCTGCTCGATGGGTTGTTTCTGACGGTTGTCCGCCAGCATCTGCATCATGTGGTGATTGTTGGCGATCACTGCGTCGGTAAATGTCGAGAGGCATCCATCCTCGAGATGCACGATGCGGTCGGCAATGTCCAGGATGCGGTTGTCATGCGTGACCAAAAGGATCGTGGCGCCGTGTTCTTTTGCCAGCACCTTCATCCGGTCGACGACTTCACGCCCTGACTGCTTGTCCAGTGAGGCGGTCGGCTCATCGGCCAGGACCATGGCCGGCTCAGAGGCCAGCGCGCGTGCAATGGCGACCCGCTGGCGCTGCCCTCCGGATAACTGGTCCGGACGATGGTTCATGCGTTCTCCCAGGCCCACGGCGCCCAGCATCTCCCGAGCCCGCTTGCGGTGTTCGGAACGCGGAAACTTACCGCTGGCCCGCACGCCGAGCTCCACGTTGTGTAAAGAGGGCAGGGCGCCCAGCAGGTTGTGCTGCTGGAAAATGAAACCGATCTGCCGGCGCACTTTTTCGAGTGTGGATGGGCGGGCATCCCGGAGCTCCTCGCCGAGAATTTGAACACTGCCTTCCTGCGCTGAACGCAGCGCCCCAACCAGCGTAAGCAGGGTTGTTTTACCCGAGCCGGATGGTCCGGTCACGATGACGATCTCACCCTGACGGATGTTGACCGAAACGTCGAACAGAATCTGCTTCTTCAGTTCACCCTTGCCGTAGGAATGATTCAGGCCCTGCACCTGGATTGGCGTTGAACGATCCATCAGAACACCTCCGCCGGATCGAGGCGCCGGACCTTTCGCACCGCCATCATGCCGGAGATCGCGCACATGGCCAGTGTCATCAGGAAGACAGTTATGGCGCGCTCCTGGGTGATGTATAGAGGCAGGTTCGTGGCCGCTGCCGCTTTCCCGTACAGCCAGTACACGATGGCAACCCCGGGCAGGTATCCAAGGACGGCAAGGATGACCGCCTGCTGCAGGACGATGCCTGAAACGAACCGGTTGCGGTAGCCGATGGCGCGCAGGGTCGCATATTCGTTGAGGTGTTCCGACACGTCCGCGAACAGGATCTGATACACGATAATGGCGCCCACAACGAAACCCATGATGGCGCCAAAAGCAAAGATATAGCCAATGGGCGTGGCGGAGTTCCAGTAGTCTTTCTCGCGCTGCACGAACTGCTGCTTGGTCATGACCAGCACGTCATCGGGCAGGTACTCCGCCATCGCGTCGCGCACCTTGCGCGCGTCCTTTCCTTCGCGCAGGCGAATCAGGCCGAGCTGGATCTCATTTCTCGGGCGCTCCGGGAACAGGCGCAGCCAGTTGTCATCACTGGTTATCACCGTGCCGTCGATGCCGAACGAGGTGCCCATCTGAAACAGGCCGACGACCTCGACTTCACGGTCGTTTATTTCCGTAACGATGGTTTGTCCTGATTCGAACGTTTCCGCGACCGGTCCGAATTCAGGCCGTGAGCCGCTGTCGAACAGCACGACGTCCTGGCGGCGCAATCTCGCGCGCACCTTATCGAAACCTTCCGCGGCCAGCAGCCGGTCGTCTGGATGAAATCCAATCGTGTTGATGCTGCGCCGGTTATTGTTCCACGGATTTTTCCAGACAGACGGGAAAATATAGACCGGTGTCACGTCCTCCACCGCGTCGAATCCCAGGGTTTGATACAGGCGCCGGATTGAGAAGGGCTGAGGCCTGACGATAAACACGCTGTCCGGACTGAACAGGGCGATGTCGTAATCAAAGCGTTCATGGAAACGCACGGCGCTCTCGAACAGCGCAGAGCGAAAACCCAGTTGCATCATGATCAGCAGGACAGCAAAAGCGATCCCGGACAGGGCGACCACCAGCCGCAGCGGCTTGTGCTTGAGTTGCAGCCAGCCCAGCGGCGTGTTCATGGGTAGATCAGGACATCGACCTGCAGATTCGTCAGCCCGGCGGCCGGGGCGGAATCATCGAGCAGGATGGCGACCTCGACAATGCGGGCATCTTTCCGTGCCGCGGGGTCGGTTCCGATTTCATCCTGCTTTTCGACTTTCTGGCGGATACGTTTCACGGTCCCGCTGAGATCCCCTCCAAGCGCTGCACTGCGAATCTTGGCCTGTTGGCCGGTTTTCACAAAACGTATGTCCGTTTCATATACTTCCGCGATAGCATACATGCGATCGATCCGGGCCAGCTGGAGGATCCCGTCTTCCCCGATCAATTCTCCGGGCCGGGTAATGATGTGGATTACCCGGCCATCGGCCGGCGCCCGGATATATGATCTCTCTAGTTCCGCCTTGACGCGGTTCAGGTGAGCGTCGGCCACGGACACGCCGGTTTCCGACAGCCGGACCGAAGTCGATGCACTCGCGCAGGAGGCCTTGCGTGCTTCAGCCTCACCCCGGGCGCTGTCTGCTTCTTCTTCCCCCGCGACGCCCTGGGCATGAAGACGGGACCGGCGTTCTGCCTCGCGCGCGGCCACGTCAGCCCTGACGCAGGTTTCCATCGCTCTGCTGCGCGCTGCTTCTACTTCCCTTTCGGCAAATTCGAGGGCGGCTTCGCTCTCCTTGACCAGCGCCGCCATCACCGCAGCCGTATCCGTTACCGCTAGCAGTTGGCCCTTCTGCACGTCATCGCCTTCTTCTGCATGCAGTTCAACCAGGATGGCGCCAAGGATGGCCTCAGGCGTTGAGGACGCTGAAACGTTGATGATGCCGTGCTCGGGTTCGAGCCGGCCCAGTGCGGAAACTGCCTTCCGGCCATTGTCCTCCTGCGTCATTGCCGGACTAACGAAGATTAACAGGGCCAGGCCCAGCAAGATTCTGTCTGACATTCCTTGACTCCCTAAGTCACTCTTTTTTGTATTGCGGGATTTACCTGCGGCAAGAACAAAATTTTGATGCGTTCCCGTTTTCGTTTCAGAATAGCAGGCATGGACGATTCTTCACAATTTCAGCGCGGTCCTATCGACCGCAGCCTGAACGTGGCTCCGATGATGGACTGGACGGACCGGCATTGCCGTTACTTCCATCGCGTTCTCGCGCCATCGGCTTTGCTGTACACCGAGATGGTGACCACCGGGGCGGTGCTGCACGGTGACCGCGGGCGCCTGCTTGCCTTTAACGAAGAAGAGCATCCGCTGGCCCTGCAACTCGGTGGCAGCGACCCGGACGGCCTGTCCAGCTGCGCCCGGATTGCCGCGGAACTTGGGTTCGACGAAGTCAACATCAACGTGGGCTGTCCGTCCGACCGGGTCCAGCGGGGCCGCTTCGGAGCCTGCCTCATGCTGGAACCCGCGTTGGTCAGGGATTGTGTTGCCGCCGTGCGTGATGCCGTCGATGTCCCCGTTACGGTCAAGACCCGCCTGGGCGTCGATGACCATTACAGTTATGATTATTTCAGTGATTTTGTCGGCCAGGTCGCGCAGTCCGGTTGCGATATTTTCATCGTTCACGCCCGCAAGGCGTGGCTTTCCGGCCTGAGCCCAAAAGAAAACCGCGAAGTTCCGGATTTGAGGTATGACTGGGTGTGCCGGCTCAAACAGGAACAGCCAGACCTGAAGATTATCCTCAATGGCGGAATCAGAAACCTGCAGGATGCCATGCAGCACCTGGAAACCTTCGACGGCATCATGCTGGGCCGGTCTGCTTACCAGACACCCTGGTTGCTGGCTGAACTGCAGGCTGAACTGTTCGGCAGCCCGGGTGTTTGCAGCCGCGAGGATGCAGTGCGGGTCATGACCGATTACTGCCGTCGTCAGATTGCCCTGGGTGTTCCGGTAAAAAATATCAGCCGCCACATGCTCGGCCTGTTTCAGGGCCTGCCGGGCGCCAAACGCTGGCGGCGCTGCTTCAGCCAGCATGCACATCTCGATGCGTCCAATGCCCGCCTTATGTTGCAGGCGCTCGAGCAGATGCCCCCGCCCGAAACCGGCGGTTCAGCATTGGTTCATGGGGATGAATTAGAATGGGTGCCAGGCGAACAATGAGAGATGGAATGAGAAAGCGGCTGACCCTGATTATTTTCACTTGCCTGCTGGCCATGGCAGCGCAGCCGGCAGCCCTGGCGCAATCGCTGGATGAGGCTGCCCGCAAGGCGGCGAAGCAGCATGACGCCAAGGTGTTGTCGGCCCGCACGGTGCAGGAAGGCAAGCAACGGGTGCATGTCATCAAGCTCCTGACCCGCAAAGGCGTGGTCAAGACAGTGCGTGTGACCGTGCGGGAACGCTGACTCGAAAGGAGGCGCCGCGATGCGAGTTTTGTTGATTGAAGACGATCCCCGACTGGTGGAAGCGCTCAGCGCGCAATTAAGGGAAGCCGGATATGCTGTCGATGTCTCGACGGACGGTATCGAGGGCCTCTATGTCGGCGAAGAATTCCCGATCGACCTCGCAATCATCGACCTGGGCCTGCCGGAATTACCGGGACTCGAAGTGATACGTAAGCTGAGGAAGCGCGGACGTGATTTTCCGATCCTGGTGTTGACGGCCCGCTCCGAATGGCAGGACAAGGTGGCGGGGCTCGAAGCTGGCGCCGACGATTATGTCACCAAGCCGTTTCACATCGAAGAGTTGATGGCGCGTATCAACGCGCTGATGCGGCGCGCAGGCGGTCATGCCCGGCCTGTCGTGAATCTCGGACCCCTGGAGGTCGATCTGTCCGGTCAGCGCGTCTTCAGGGACGGTGAGGAAATAGAGCTGACGACCTACGAGTACAAAGTATTGCAATATCTTGTCATGCATCCGGATGAAGTCGTCACCAAGACTGCTCTTTCCGAGCACATTTACGAAGAAGACGCCGACCGGGACAGTAACGTCATCGAGGTTTTCATCGGCCGTTTGCGCCGCAAGCTGGATCCGGATGGAACGCTCAGCCCGATCGAGACTCTGCGCGGCAGAGGTTACCGGCTTGCACTCGTACTCACTTCGTAACCGCCTGATCTTAATCGCAACACTTGTCCTGGTGATCGCACTGGGGCTGGTCGGCATTGCCCTGAATTCAGCGAATTATCGCGGGGCGGTTTCGTCGTTGCAGGCTCGAATGGAATCTTATGTTTACCTGGTTCTGGCCGCCATGGAGGTGGACGCTTCGGGGCGGCTCACGGTGGAGGACGATTTTGCCGACCCCCGCCTGACTCAGCCGGGCTCCGGGCTATATATCCTGATAAGCGGCAGTGATGCGCAGTGGCGTTCCGGCTCGTCCCTGGGTGTTGATCTGCCCGAGTTGCCCCAGGCCGAAGCCGGGAGTTTCACGTTCACCGAACCCGGCGAGGGCAACGCGTTTTTCAGCTATCAATACGGCGTTGACTGGCAACTCGACGACGATGAGATCAAGCCGTTCACGGTATCGGTACAGGTCGATCCATCGGAGATCGAACAGCAGACCAGTGCGTTCCGGCTGGGGCTGTTGCGGTCGCTGGGGACGGCCGCCGTAATTCTGGTGCTGGGGCAGATCGTCATTCTGGCGCTGGTGTTCCGCCCGCTGGGCAGGGTGGCGCAGGACGTCGCCCGGATCGAATCGGGCCAGTCAACCCGCCTGCAGGGGAATTACCCTCGCGAACTGGAGCCGCTGGCCAGGAATGTAAACCGTCTGCTGGAAACGGAACAATCCAACCGGGAACGGATTCGTAACGCACTCGATTCACTGGCACACAGCCTGAAAACACCATTGGCGGTAATTCAGGCCGGGATCCCCCTGCACGGCGATTCTGCCGGGTCGATGCAACACGCGGTGGACGAGATGAGCCGCCTGATTGCAACCCGCATGGAGCGAGCCGGGTCATCCACGCGGCGGACTTTGGCGGAACCGGTCAGCGTGCAGCCCCAATTGCAGCGAATCATCGAATCCTTGCAGAAAGTCTATTCTCACAAAATGATACAGGTAGAGGTCATACTGGAACCCGGCCTGGAATTTTATGGTGAGAAAAGAGACTGGCGGGAACTCGTGGGCAACCTGCGGGACAACGCATTCAAGGACGGAACGAGCCGGGTAAAGGTGGCCGCAGGAGCGGTCGATACCGATCAAGCCCGATCCGGCCTGTGGTTGCAGATCGAGGACGATGGCGCCGGTATCGAGGAATCCCAGTGGGGCCGATTGCTGCAACGCGGTGCCCGCGGTGATGAGCGTGTCGAAGGCCACGGGCTTGGATTGGCGATTGTCATGGAACTGGTCACCGCCTATGGTGGTGAAATGTCCATATCCCATAGCAGCCTCAGCGGCGCAAAAATACACGTGGAGTTTCCCGCTTCTTGACGAATACGAATGAACACAAAACCAGCAAGGGAACTGGTATCCGGCAACTGCTGGATATCATGTCGAAACTGCGTGACCCGGAATCCGGCTGTCCCTGGGATCTGGAGCAGGATTTTTCCACCATAGCGCCTTATACCATCGAAGAGGCCTACGAAGTGGCGGACGCTATTCATCACGGCCGCATGGATGAGCTGAAGGACGAGCTGGGTGATCTGTTGTTCCAGGTTGTCTTCCAAGCTCAAATGGCAGCCGAGCAAGGCGAATTTGAATTCGGTGATGTCGTCGAGGCCGTGTGCGACAAGATGGTCCGCCGTCACCCGCACGTCTTCGCCGGCGCCGAGGTTGAAGACGCCGAGGCGCAGACCGAGGCCTGGGAGCACGTCAAGGCCCGCGAGCGTGACGCCCGCGGTGCGGAAAGCCTGCTGGACGACGTCCCACGGGGAATGGCGGAATTGCAGCGCTCGGTGAAGCTGCAGAACCGGGCGTCACGGGTGGGCTTCGACTGGGGTTCGCCAGAGCCGGTGCTGGACAAGTTTGCCGAGGAGGCGCTTGAAATGCGTGACGCGATGCAGTCCGGCAATATCGAGGAAATGGAGGACGAGTTGGGTGACCTGCTGTTCGTGGTGACCAACCTGGCCCGCCAGCTGAAAATCGATCCGGCGAAGGCCCTGCGCAGGGCAAATGCAAAATTCGAATTGCGCTTCCGGTCTGTCGAGGAAGCCGCCGGCAGCCGCGAGGCCCTGGAGAACATGGGCCTCGTTGAAATGGAGTCCCTGTGGCAGCAGGTTAAGATGAGACATCGCGAAGAGGACGCCTGATGAACGAATGGCTGATTCAACAGGGAATCAACAATCCACAGACTGGGTTGGTCCTGGGCCTGCTCGTCGGCCTGCTGATAGCGGTTGTGCTGGCATGGTTTACCTCGAAGAGAAGTGCAGGCATTCAAAGCGACCGCCTGCAACCCGAAATCACCGCACTGGAATCCCGCCTCGGCGAGGTCCTCACGGAGCTGGCGGAATCGGAAAAACAGATTGCGGTGCTGGAGACACATAATACGGATCGTGAACTGCATTATCGGGAACAACTGGGCAAGCTCGAAGAAGCAGAAAAACGGCTGTCGGAGAATTTCGAGCGCCTGGCCGGCAAAATATTCGAGGAACGCTCTGAAAAACTGTCGGATCTGAACACGAAGCAGCTGGATGCCATTCTCAAGCCGCTGGCTGAGAAATTGACCGAGTTCAGGAGCACCGTCGAGAACTCGCATAAGGAGGAAACCGCCCAGCACCAGGTCATGAAGGCAAAAATTGGCGACCTCGAAAAGCTCAATGAGCGCCTGCACGAGGACGCCACCAACCTGTCCCGGGCCCTCACGTCGAACGTCAAGGCTCAGGGGAACTGGGGCGAACAACAGCTCGAACGGTTGCTCGAGCTTTCAGGTCTCCAGAGAGGCAAGGAATACTCAACTCAGTATTCCGTGACCACCGAGGGCGGCCAGCGGGTGCAGCCAGACCTGGTGCTTCACCTGCCCGAGGGCAAATCGATCATTCTGGATTCAAAGGTATCCCTGGTTGCCTGGACGCGCGTGCAGGCCAGCGATACCGATCCGGCGCGGGACGCTGCAATGAAGGAACATCTGCAGTCATTGAGGCAGCACGTGAAAAACCTGGGGGAGAAGCGTTACGCCGAGATCCCGGAGCTCAACTCGCTGGATTTCGTGCTGATGTTCGTGCCGATCGAGGCGGCACTGATCGGGGCGCTGCAAGCCGATCCGGAGTTGGCCGAATTCGCGCTTCGCAACAAGGTCGCCTTGTTGTCGCCGACCAATTTCCTCGCCACCATGCGCACCGTGGCCTCGGTATGGTCGGTGCACAGGCAGAACAGGAACGCACAGGAAATCGCCAGCCGGGCCGGCCTGCTGTACGACAAGTTCGCCGGATTCGTCGAGAACCTGCAACAGGTGGGCGACCGCTTGCGTCAGGCGCAGCAGAGCTATGATACGGCCTTCAGCCAGTTATCCACCGGTGCGGGCAACCTGTTGCGCCAGACCGACCAGCTTCGCGAATTGGGCGCACGCAACACTAAACAGCTGGATGAGAAATTGGCGGAGCAGGCCAGGGATGATTCGCCTGCCCTCACCGTGGTCAACAGTGACGAAACCAGTACAGAATAAAATCGTTCAAAATCATGAAGTTTCTTGACACAAATTGACATAAGAAGAATAATATGTCACCAAAGGTCAGGCTGTTGCGATGATAAGCGAGCAGTAAACTTGCAGGCCTGCCTGTTTTTTGGAATCACTCGAAACTGCAGATAATAACGGTCGAGTGATCTTTTGGAGTGTAAAAATAGCGCGATTACAGGGAGTTAGGGACATCAAGACCTTAAGTCCCGATAACGCGTTACAACCCCAGGGAGTGCCCCATGAAAGCCTTGATCAGACGATCCATAGCGCTTGCAACGACTTTAATACTTACCTCTATATTCAGCCAGTCCGTTTTTGCCCAGTCGACCATGACGATGACGGTAACGGTTGATAATACAGTCAACGTCTACCTGAGTACCGATGATACCGTGCTGGGCACACTGGTTTTGGGCCCGGGTACAGACTGGACCATGACCGACACAGCTATTCCGAACCTGACGCCGGGCGTTACCAACTACATACATGTTGTCGGTGACAATGCAGGCGGACCGGCAATGTTCATTGGGGAGTTCACACTGAATGATACATTGTTCGAGTTTGCCAACGGGACACAGAGCCTGCTGACGAATACGACGGAATGGCTGGTAAGCGATACCGATTTTTCCGCGCCTACCTACGTGGCGCCAGCAGATCTGGGCCCGAACGACGGCACCAACGCTATTTGGGCGGCTGGTTTCGTGGACGCAGCCAACATTGATGCCGCCGCAAGATTTATCTGGCATCCTGCAGGGGATACTACAACCCCGGCTTACTTCTCAGCAGCCATCCTCCCCACGGATGCTGATCTTGCCATGTCAGCAGTCGATAGCCCCGATCCGGTCATCGCCGGTTCGGGCGCCATGAACCTCACGCACACGCTGACGGCGACCAACAATGGCCCCTCGGATGCGAGCGGGGTTTCTGTCGCGGTAACACCGGTGCTGCCGGCTGGCGTAACCATCGACAGCGTCGTACCGACCATCGGGTCGTATGCTGCGGGAGTCTGGACCATTGGCGCGCACCCGGTCGGCGTTGTTGCCGACCTGGTGATCACCCTGACGGTCGATGAGACGACGGCGGAGGGAGTGGACGTCATATCGGCCACCGGCACGATATCTGGCAATGAGAATGATCCGGTTCCGGGGAACGACAGCGCGGTTAATCCGACGTCAGTCGTGCGCGAGGCGGAGATCGCCATGTCAGCGCTCGATAGCCCGGATCCGGTCATCGCCGGTTCGGGCGCCATGAACCTCACGCACACACTGACAGCGACCAATAATGGCCCCTCGG
>CAMYKC010000021.1 GCA_947258865.1 uncultured Lysobacterales bacterium | reverse complement strand
GAGTATTGATGTTGATTTCACGATTTACCACAGTGATGTCGACGACCTGATCGAGCGACCTGACAGGAGGTCCGAGTACCAGAACCTGGAACGGGTCACTTTCAAGGGTGTCGAGACGGCCGCCGGCGGCTGGTTGAACAGCCGGATATTCGCGCGGCTGGCCTACACCTATCTCGATGCGGAGGAGGATTTACCCGGGGGAGGCAGCAGGCAATTACGCAGCCGGCCAAAACATACGGCACAGGCCGAGTTCCGCTATTTGTTCCCTCGCGACGTACTTTTGTCGTTCAACGGGATATATGTTTCCGGCTTATATGACCTGGACCCCGACGATGTCTATACGAAGCTGGACAGCTATTTCGTTGCCAATTTCAGAATTTCGATGCCATTTGCCGATCACTACGAAGCCTATGCAGCCGTATCGAACCTGGGGGACGTTGACTACGAGCATCGCTGGGGCTACCCCAGGGAGGGGCGGGCTATCAAACTTGGAATGAGTCTCACGTTTTGACCCTGCACGTTTGCGAAAATACCCGGCCGATGCGCCCAGCTAGCTGGCGGTTCATGGGCCTTGTGGCTCTGGCAGCCGTGTTGTGCGCGGGAGATTGCGCCGCCGCTCAACCGCCAGGTGACGCCTGCGCATCCCTGACGGGCCAGTCGATCCGCTGGATCGTACCGTCCAAACCCGGTGGGGGATACGACGCCTATTCAAGGCTTCTGCAGCCATTCCTCGAGCAGCGGCTCGATGCCCGGATCTTCATGGATAACCGGCCCGAAGCCGGCGGAATCGTCGCGGCACTGGCCATCCGTGATGCTGTAGCCGATGGCAAGACGGTGGGGATCATCAATACGCCCGGCCTGATGACCGCCAGCATGGTGGGTGATGGCACCGTGCCCGATCCAGCAAGAGATTACACGGTCCTGGGTCGGGTGATGGACATTCAGTACGTCGTATTCACTGGCCGTGATTCGGGAATTTCCAGTGCCGGCCAGTTGCTTTCGATTGCCCGGGAACGCCCGATCCTGGTCGGTGTGCGAGATTCGGGTTCTTCCAGCTTCTTTTCCGTGCCGGTTATGGCTTCGCTGCTCGGCTTCGATTACGCCCTGGTCACCGGCTATGTCGGAAATGCAGCCCGCACGCTGGCCGCGATCCGCGGTGAGGTCGATATCGTGGTGCATAATTTTGATTCTGCAAAGCGCTATGTAAATTCCGGGGAATTGATTCCGCTATTGCAAGTCACCGGCAGGCCGGTCAGCCAGGATGGGATGGCGCCCGGACTGGACATCCTGGCGCGCCAGCAGGCTGGTGCATCAGGAAGAACACCGGAGCAGGCGGAGCGCGATGCCGCTGCGCTCAATGACATCGTCAGCACCGGCCGCCTCATCGTCGCGCCCAGGAAATTGTCGGCGCCGCTTACAGCTTGCCTGGCCGCCGCCCTGATGGACGTTTTACAAAGCGATGAGTTCCTTGCTGCAGCACGCCGCGCCGGCTTGAGTATCGCTGCGCTGGACCGGGAGAGCGCTCAGGAAAATCTCGATAGAGCAGCCCTCGAAATGCCCCGGTTTGAACCCATGCTTCGCGCCGCGCTGGATCAGGCCAGGCAATAGCGGGGCCAGGGGATGGAAGCAGGCATCATCAATGCAGCGCTGGAAGCCCTGGCGCTGGTTTTTTCCTGGCCTTACATCCTGTACCCGTTGGCGGGAACCCTTCTGGCGATGATTTTTTCAGCCAGTCCGGGGCTCAACAGCTCCAGCCTGATGGCGCTGGCGATCCCCCTGACCATCAGCTGGGAACCCTTGCCCCTGATGCTGATATTCGGCGCTTTCGTCGGAGGAGCAACCTTCATGGGCTCGGTCACGGCAATCCTGTTCAACATTCCGGGAAAAGCCCAAAATGCGGCCACCATGCTGGATGGTTACCCGTTGACGCAACAGGGCCAGGCCCGTGCGGCCATCGGATGTGCCGCTGCCTCTTCCGCCCTGGGTTCGACCCTTGGGATTTTCATCCTGATAGCATTGATCCCGGTGATGCGTGGTGCAGCCCTGGCGCTGGGGCCACCGGAATTTCTGATGCTGGCCGTATGGGGGCTAACCATGCTGGCTGCGTTGGCCGGTAATTCCCTGTTCAAGGGCCTGGCGATGGTCGGGATTGGCTTGCAGCTGGCATTTATCGGCTACGACCCGAGAACTGCCGAGCTGAGATTCACCTTTGGGTTCGAATACCTGGCGGACGGACTCAGCCTGGTACCCGTCTTCCTGGGGCTGTTCGCACTGGCGGAAGTCATTGATTTGATCGTTAGCCGCAAGGAGACCCTGTCCGGGAAGCTGTCTGTCGGTGAGCTCAGCGGTAATGTGGCCGACGGAGTGCGCTCGGTGTTCCGGCATTTCGGCCTGTTTGTTCGCAGTTCGGTTATCGGCACAGTCATTGGCGCGATTCCGGGTATCGGCAGTTCGGTGGCGGGTTTCGTCGCCTACGGACATGCCAGTCAATCGGCGCGCGACAGCACGAAATTTGGCAAGGGCGACATCCGTGGTGTGCTGGCCGCTGAAGCCGCAAATGATGCAAAAGACGGTGGGGCGCTGGTGCCGACATTGGCGTTGGGCATCCCCGGTGGAACCGGCACGGCGGTGCTGCTCGGCGCGCTGGCATTACACGGCCTTGCGCCCGGAAGGGAAATGCTTACGGACAACCTGGTATTGGTTTTCGTGCTGATTTGGTCATTGTTCCTGTCCAACTGGATCACTTCCCTGCTGGGTCTCTCGTTGGTCAATCCAATGGCCAGGCTGGGAACGATACGCACCACACGGCTGATTCCGGTCATCCTGGTCCTTGCGGTGATCGGCTCTTTTCAGTACCGGGGATTGCCGGCCGATGTGGCTTGCGCGGTGCTATTTGGTGTGCTGGGATACTTGATGAAACGCCATGACTGGCCGCGGATTCCGCTTGTGATAGCGCTGGCGCTGGCGCCGCTGTTTGAAACCAACCTGCACCTGACGCTGCGGCTGCAGGAACTCGGCCGCATCGATTTCTGGTCACGCCCCGTCGTTCTGGTGCTTATCGTATTGACGCTAGCCAACCTGTTTCTGCCGGCCTTCGCCGGCCGACTTCGCGATATAAGGGCCAGGGGACGGAATCGCCGCAAATGAAAAATGAGATGAAAACTGGTGATGCCCGCCACTCGAGTACGCTGACGTTTTTCTTTCTCACCTTGACGGGCTTGTTATTGTGGTCGTCTTTTTCTCTCAGCCGCACGGCCGGATTGATACCGCAGGCCGTGTTGACCATGACTTTCGTATTACTCGTGGTGCAGTTCCTGCTGGAATGGCGCAAACAGGGCAGGGACGCAAAGGCGTCTCAAAATTCTTCGGTCATCCCGGCAATAGCCTGGATGTCAATATTACCGGCGGCTTGCTGGCTTCTGGGCATGCCAATCGGCGCTGCCCTTTTCAGCCTGGCCTGGTTGCGCTGGCACGCTGGAGAGCGCTGGCTGTTCAGCATGGCATTTGCCTTGATGTTGGGATTGACCGTGCAGTGGGTGTTTGGTTTTCTGCTGCAGGCCAGACTGTATCCGGGGCTGTTGCTTCAACTGATCACCTGAAGGGCCGCCGGAGGATAGCCAACAGCAACTGCGACAGTAGCCGCAGCTCTTCGATGCTGACAGCCCGGGTCAGGAACGAGACCACGATGTATGCGATGGCAGCCAGCGCCAGCCTGGCCATCTCGGCCCAACCATCCGACAAAAAGTAAATCAGCAGCGCCGCCGCACCGGACAGGAACGGCGACAGGCAGCGGAGATTCCATGGCAAGTTACCGGTGGCGCGGTGCAGCAGGTACAGCAGCACGAGCATCGCGGAAAACTCAGCGCTGACCATTGCGATGGCCGCGCCCCGGGCGCCGCTGACCGGGATCAACCATGCCGAGATCGCCAGCAGCGCCGCCGTGCCCACAATCCTGCTGGTCAGGACCGAACCGGGTTTGGGTATTGCCCTGAGCAGGAACAGCATATTGTTATTGATGGCGAGAAATGGCAGGGCGGAAAGCAGGATGATCAAAACCGGGCCGGCGTCGTAGTAAGCGCTGCCAAACAGGAGCGCCAGCAATTCTTCTGAATACAGCAAAACCAGCAGGAACAGTGGAGTGATCGCGACCAGGTAGTAACGAAATAGCCTGGCTGTGAGTTCAAAAACAGCGGAACGGTCACGCGATTCATCATCGGCTGGTATGCCGTTACCGGCAGAAGCAAGCAGTCTGCTGGCGGACGGAAATGCAGCCTGGTTGATCACGAACAGCAGAAGTGTCAGTGTCAGCATGATTTTTTGCGCCACCAGGAACCTGGCGGCCTCATCCGCCGTGCCGAGCCACCCCAGCAGCGGGACCACGCCGTTAATGTAGAAAGACGCCAAAAGCCCCGCCAGGCCGAGCGGCAGTGCTTCGCGGGCAATTTCGGGCCAGGCCGAGATTCGAAATCCAATGGCCAGGCCCGGGTAGATTCGGCCAAGGCGAAGTCGTAACCACCAGATCATCAATAGCGAAGCCGTAATCTCAACCACCGGGGCCCAGAGCACGTCGTTTCCCTCGCCCCGGACGAGCAGAACCAGTCCAAGCAGAAGCAGTGCTTTTTCCACTACGTCCGCCACCGCGTTAACGTGCATCTGGTCCAGCCCCCGAAACGCCCAGACCACGGTCAATGCGCGGCGTAACAGCAATAATGAACACAACATCAGCAAAGTGGACGACACAGAGAAAATATCGGCGAGCAGCGGAGCGAGAAGGAGAAAGACAGAGATAAAAATGGCGGCGCTCACCAGCCGGAACCCGGTGAGCTGGGCATAGATTTCAGGAACGTCGTTGGGATTCACGGCCGTCTGGCGAGTCGCGCGCGACCCCGTGCCGGCCTGGACCAGGGTGCCGATAATACCCACCATCGCCAGCGCGATCCCCAGTTGGCCATAGCTGGCGGTGCTCAGCGTTCGCGCCAGGTAAATAGCCGTCGCCAGGCCGAGCAGGCGGATCAGGAATTCCTGCAGGGAAAGCCACGTGAAATTTCGTGCCAGGAGTTGGTGTTGCTGGGAGGGGGTGGACATGCCTTTTGCTGGACTCCTCAACCGGTACGCCGCAACACCGCCTCGGCCAGGGTTCTGATAATTCGCACCAGCGGTGGCAGCGGATCGGATAGCCATCCGCGGTTGAGAGGACTGGTCACCCGGGGCCTGCGGCTGAAATACTCCGATCGGTAATCCTTGAGCAAGCCCCGGATCGATTCCTGGCCGAACGGACCCAGTTCACGTTCGGTACCGGTCAGGCGGGCTCTGATCCAGGCAAAAGACTGGTCAATGATCTGGCCCAGCAGGTGAAGAAAATCCCAAAGGGGATCCAGCAGGATGACGCCTTCGCGGAATGCGGTTGCTTCATCCTTGTCAGCATAAGGTTTCTTCCCCTGCGCCAGGCGCAGGTACATCAGTGGTTCATTCATCCCCAGTTCTGTGCGGTACCACAGGTTGTGTCCGAAGCGCGGGTTGATCTCCATCAGCTTTGGCTTGCCGTCGCGCCGGTCGATTACCGTTTGCATGGTCATGCCGCCCCAGAAACCCAGCTCACGAATCAAGGCCTGGACTTCGTCCGTAAATGGCACATCCATGGTCGAAATCACCGCGGCGCAGGGTGTGACCAGGCCTACTTTGCGGGTTCGCACGACCCGGGGAGAAAAAAGCGAAACGATCTCCGAATTGCGATCAACAACCATGTAGAAATTACGTTTGGTCTCAATCGGAATTAATTCCTGCATGACAGGTCGTTCCTGAGATTTACTCAGACTGGTGAAGGCCGACTCCAGTTGTTCCCGGTCTTCGGCCAGCAGCACGTTGGCGCCGTGGGCATTACAACGTGGTTTGAGCACCCATGGCGGGCTGATGGCCTGAGTAGCCGCTTCGAGTTCACTCGCGTCACCCGGAACGCGGGTGCGGGGCGCCGGAAAGCCGGTCTTCTGTGCGGCCTCCAGGGTCAGTGACTTATCCAGCACGCGGGTGAGTGCTTCGAAATCCGGCGCCACCGCGGTGATGCCTTTGCCGGCCAGACGCTCCTTGTTCTTGGTGAAGACATAAACTTCGGCATCGTAGGAGGGATATACGACATCGATGTCTTCCGCGGCGCAGATTTCTTCGATCCGCCGTATGTAATGTTCTTCGGCGGGGGTGTTCTCGGGCTGAATTTGTCCTGAAATCCAGTCTTGCGAACAATCCGGCACCGTGTAGCGTTTGCTCACGTGCCGCGACCATTGGGACATGCCGGACCAGCGCTGAAACCAGTTGTCGCCACTCATCGTAACGACAATGCGGTCGGCTTCTTCCAGGAGACATAGCAGGATCAGGTAAGGCTGCTCTTCCCGGGTATTCGTAATGAGGAGATTCATTTTTCTTGTTTTATTCGTTCCTGTTGCCAGGCCTCCCGGATTTCGGGCAGGTCCTGTTCGAGCTGGTCCTCGAAGCGCAGCCCGAGGTTAGTTACCAGGCGCGGGGCATTGATGGCCAGGTAACGGGCAGGCGTCGAGCCGGTATTGAGGTGCTGATGATACCAGTAGGTTGGCGGTACGAAGAGCGTTCCGGCCCGCCAGTCGACGCGGTACCGCTTGTCGAAACGCCCCTCGGGCCAGGTCACGGAAAAACCCTGGCCGGACAAGAGCAAAATAAAAGCGTCGCTGCTGTGGCGATGCGCCTTTTTATACGTTCCGGGCGACATCTCGGAAACGTGCATATCGATCATCGTGTTACCGGCCATGCTCCAGTTGATCCGGCTGGCGCCTTTTCCGCGCCGTTTCTCCGCGCGGGTTTCGGTGCTAAGGATGTCATCGACGAAGTTGGTCGCATGGAAATATTCGCTGATCCGCTCGCTGCTCTCCAGGTAGCTTTCCCCGGCGTCGTATCGGTCGGTGAACACAAAAGGGTTGTCCGTTACGAATTTCTCGTTGTTTACCGAATTGAGAATGAAAGGGAAACTGCTTATGGCCAGCAGGCGAGCCGGCTCTTCACCGTCGTTGTAATGCTGGTGGCGGACATTGAGCGGAATGGAAAACAGGCTTCCCGGTTTCCAGTCGATACGCTGCGGCGTTTCGCCCTCCTGTTGAATGACCGTGTGACCGCGCCCGCTGATAAAAAAAATGCCTTTTTCGTAGAGGTGGCGCTGGCTGGCAGTCTGCCCCCGTGGGGGTAGTTCGAGTATCCGGCCGTCGATGATCTGGTAATCCGCAAACCGCAGGTACAGGCCGGTAATCCCTTCCCCCATCTGTGGCCATGGCTTCAATTCGACTGAACTCACGTCGTCGATCACCAAGCCGTCCAGAACCGGGATCTCGGCCCTGGCTTTCATGAGCCAGCGCTCGTAGGGTGAATCCTCCGGCGGTCTTCTGACGATCGTCGGCCCCAGCACATCGACACCCTTTACGAAGGCAAAAATCTCGAAAAAGGCAAGTCGGGCCAGACCGGTCTGAAGCGCAATGATCGCGCCCAGAACCAGGATGGCGATGACGGCCAGGGTTTTGAGGACTCCGGACATGAGTCTTTTCCTGCTTGCTCAAGCGATGCAATACTATCTCATTCCTCATTCGGTGTGCGCATTCCTGTTGAAGTCACATGGCCTCTGATTTTCTGAATATCGTGAAACGAGTGACCCCGCGGGTCTTTATAGACCACCTGAACAAGCGCGTCAGGAGGGCATGGATGGCCATCCTGCCGTTCATTGGCCACATCCCCGTTCTGCGCGGGTTCACCCGGCGCTTTTTTCTGACCGAACAGGTATCGCTGTTGCAGGTGGCGGGTGATGAATTGCACGGCGTTTCTGAATTGATGCTGCGCCAGGCGCCGGAGCCGGTCTATTTTCCAAAGCAGGATTACGGTGCCGTAATCGATTCGACCCGCAACTATCTGCAAGAAGACCCCTACCGCTTCGCCGGCTTTCCGGAAGTTGACCCGCGCGACCGGTTCGAGGGTGGCGCGGCCGGGATTCAAAGTCCTTCGCCCGGCCTGGTGTACCTTCCTCCACAACGGTTTCATTGCACCCTGCGCGGGGCCTTCCTCAACCTGGATAACGGCGGGATCTGCACCGCGCGGTCATCCATGGTCAGGGATTGCGCTCCCAGGAACCGAAGAGGCTCCCGTTTGAAGACCATGTGGTTCTACGGCAGCCTCAAACCCCGTCGGGCAACCCGGGTGAAAGGTATTTGCACAGCCGTCTGGGGTAAATGGGCACGACGCAATTATTACCACTGGTTAATTGTGGGTCTGCCCAGGATTGCCCATCTGCGGAAACTTTGCCCGGAAGAGCGGGTCACCCTGTTGATGCCGAAAAATATTCCCCAGGTCTGGATGGATTCCCTGGCCTGTTGCCTGCCGGAACAGGGGGTAAAGGTGCAGCAGGTGGACGGCTGGGTTCAAATGGACCGTTTTGAATTCATATCGATTGGCGTGATCCATCCCGTCGCATACCTGCCGGACGACGAACGCGATTACCTTCGGGAATCGGTATTTAACCGCTTTGGCCTGGGTGCGGTAGTCGGTGCCAAGCGGCGCATTTACATTTCCCGATCCGCGGCCATGGTGCGCCGCGTGGTTAACGAACACGAAGTTGTGCGAGTGCTCGAGGCCTATGGATTCGAGTGCATTCACGCTGAGCAGCTTTCATTCGAGATGCAGGTCCGCCTGTTTCACAGCGCTGAATTCATTGTGGGTGTGCACGGCGCCGGCCTGACCAATATTCTGTGGTCGGGCCAGGCAAAGGTTCTTGAAATTTTTCCGGCCGGTAAATTCAAACCCCTATATTTTTTCCTCTCGGCATCCCTGGGCCAGAATTACGATTTCCTGGTTGGCAATGTTCCTTCCAGACTGGAAGACTTTCACATCGACACCTCCAAATTACGGGAAAAGCTTGAACGAATGCTTAGCGAGGACCGCCGCGACTCCGGCTTCGATATTCGCGTTTCATGAAATCGATCGAGGGCAATACCTCGTTGCCGTTTTTGAAGTCGAAAAACGTTGCGTTTTCCCAGTGAGAGCCCTGGCCCCAACGGGTGGTGCAGGACGTGCTGACCCAGGCGGGCTCCCAGTAAACCAGGCCCACACCGCCCGCATCGATAACGAGTTGCGTCAGGTCCGCCAGGTAAGCGGATTGACCGGCGATTGTGGCGGGATAACCTTCGATCAGCGTGTTTTCATTCAACAGGTTGGCCGCTTCGTCGGCCGATTCCAGGGTCCAGGGATAGGCGGTTTCCACCAGCAGCACTTCGGCAAAGGGGTAGTGTTTTTTCATCTCCCGGATCGTCTGCGCGAGGCCGTCGAAATCCTCGGATGACCAACGCCGGTAATAGCTGATACCCACCTGGTCGAATTCCCTGACTCCGGCCTTCCAGGCTGCCTCAAACCATGGCAATACGTATTCAGGCTGCGCAATGTGAAGCATCACCCTGATCGGAGTACCGCTTTGTTTGGCGGCATCTCGTACGGCCCGGATGCCCGCGTTGAGCAACGTTGCATTTCGATCCCAATTGATAGGTTCTTTTCCGTCATCCGGCCCACGCATGATTTCAGGATTGGTCTCATTGCCTACCTGGACCAATTCAGGCAGCAGGCCTTCGCCGTGGAGTTCAAGCAAGGTGCCCAAAGTGAAGTCATACAGTGTCCGGGCAAGTTTATCGGTGGGCTCGATGCCGGCCCAGGCCTTCGGAATAATCTGCTTGTCGCCGTCTGCCCATTCGTCGGAGTAGTGGAAATCCAGCAGTACCTTCATGTTCTGTGCACGCGCACGTGAAATGGTGCGCTTGACGTCCGGGAGATCGCTGAAGGCGGTCCAGTCGGCGTCATTCCACAGGCGCACCCTCACCAGGTTGGCGCCCCGTTCGGCAAATAATTCGAATGGGTCCCTGGGTTTGCCGTTTTCCCGGTAGACCGCGCCGCAGCTCTCCATCTCGTTTACATAGGACAGGTCTGCTCCAAAAAAGAAATCCCCCGGATATGCCGGAACCGCCGCCAGTGCCGCAATCACAGCACAGCTTGAAAGGGTGTTTAGCAAACGAAATTTCAAGGGAAATCTGCAGTTATCGCGACATCAATGGCGTTTGCGTCAGGCCAAGGTGGCTGGCCTGGCCGCTGGCGACATGGAGGGGAATGTCGCCCGAACTCAGCGGCGGGCTCAGCCATTCGATCAGCGCGATGTCATCGAACCAGCTCTCATGGTCTGCGCTCGAGTCCAGCGGCGTGACTTCGAGCACCACTCGATAGGAAATGGCGGTCACGCGGGGGGAATCGAAGTCGAAGCGCAGCTCCTGCCAGCCATCCGTTCCCAGCTCCAGTTGGCCTATCGCCCGCAACTTGGCAGATTTCAGAGCCTCCAGGCGGTCTTCGTCTCTTTTTCGCCACTGCTGGTAGGCCATTACCCGGGCGGGCGCGTTAGCCCGGGCACGAACCACGAAGGTCGTTGGTGTCCCCGGCTCGAATGTGTATTCAAAAGTGCGCATACCAATCCTTCCCTGGCCCGTAGTGGCAGGAATAACGAGGTGCATGACATTTTTTCCGCTGGGCGCCCCCTCTTCGGTGACGATGGATTGATGGCCTTCTTCGATCCAGGCCCGATCCGCCGCGCCAAGCAGAAAATGGGATTCCAGGTGTCCGGTCGGCAGCAGGTTTTTACCCAGTCTGACCCGCTCGGTTTCACCCGGGCTCAAGGTGATTGACGCGACCGGGGTGTGCCAGCTTTGCTGGTAGAGCGGCCAGACAGAAGCAGCTTCTCGCCGGCTCTGGTCCACCGGGCTCAGTGTGAGTGTGCGAGCAGCCTTGTTTGCTCCGGCTTGCGGCAAGATGACGGCATTTCCCCCCGAAGGATGCATGTATACGCCGCGGCGGCTGCTCAATTCGTTCACGCGGCGCAGAATCGCCAGCCGGGTCGTATCGGTCGCCGGCATGGGCACGTATCCCTTGATGTGCAGGGGCATCACCTCCGCGCGGTGCAAACGGTCGCCGTCCATCCAAATGAAAACGAGGTAGGAATGGGTCGTCGCATAATGAAACTGGTCGAACATGAAATTGCCCATTGAATAGGCAATGAGCCGGCCGTTGTAAATCTCGAAACCCTGAACGATGTGGGGGTGATGGCCGATGGCCAGGATAGCGCCATCGTCAATTGATTGTTTGAGCCGGGTTTCGGTCACGAGTGTCGGCTCGTCGGTGTATTCACGGCTGCCGTGATACTGGACGATGGGCAGAAAACCCGCGTCCACTTCGCGGCGGACCGATTTGCGGATATTTTCTTCCGTCCCGTACGCGGCCCCACCCTTTTCTGCGCCCTGTGCGACCTGGTTCGGGCTGAAGTTACCGGCCCAGCCGACGTATCCCAGAAAGCCAAGCGGACTCCCTCCAACGCGCGCCCGGTGAGCCCCAAGCGAGTCGGCCTCGGTTCGGCCGGCTCCAGACCAGGCCAGCCCTGAGGCTTCGAGCGCGTCGATCGTTGAGACCAGGCCTTCGGACAGATAATCAAAGGTATGATTGTTGCCCAGCGTGACATAGTCGACACCGGCTGCCACCAGAGCATCGAGCAGTTCCGGTGGCGAGAAAAAAACGTAAGACTTGGGTGCATTCGCTTCGGGCTTCGCCTCCATGACCTGGGTTTCGAGGTTGACGGAGGTGAAGTCAGCCAGTTGCAGGTGGGGCTCGATGTGCCGCAACAGCGCCGCTGTATCCTCAGCCCTGTGCCCCTCTCTCACGAGGACCGGTTCCCCTTCTGCAGGCTCCAGGAAACGCCTGCCCAGCATCGTGTCACCGCCGAATGCGAGCATGATCCGGTCCTTTTTGCGTTCTACCAGTGTCACGTCAGGCACCACGGTGCCGTGTTCTCGACCGACCTGCGGGCGCCAGCCAAATTCGAGCGCACTGAAATTGTGGATCATTGGGAAATGGTTTTCCGCGGAATACCGAAGCCGGTAGAGATCAGCGGAATCCACCATCACCGAAAACTGACCCGAGATGTCCGTCGATGCGGCCACGCCGTTAATGTCGACTTGAGCGTTTTCCAGGGCTCGGCCGGAATCGGAAAGAACCCGTCCCGTGATGTGGGTTTCCGCCGCACGAAGCGCGGCTGCTTCCAGGGATAACGCGGCGAATAGGATAAAGAGGAATTGCAGTTTCTGGAATTTGATCATAAACAGCATGGTTCCC
This sequence comes from uncultured Lysobacterales bacterium, assembly GCA_947258865.1. Lineage (GTDB taxonomy): Bacteria > Pseudomonadota > Gammaproteobacteria > Xanthomonadales > SZUA-36 > CAMYKC01. The sequence continues at coordinate 7,162 of CAMYKC010000021.1, read as the reverse complement.
CATGAACCATGAACTGTCAATCAGGCGGCTGGTAACAGTACCCGCTGAGCCGGGTCAGCGGAATCGAAATTGAGATCTCGTCTGAGTCCACATCGAATTCAATAAACCCTTCGGTAGTATTCCCTGCGCCAGGGGTCGGGTTTCTCGTAGAGGGCAGCATCGATGATGGACCAGAGATGAATGATCCAACCCAGCAGGATCAGCCACAGCAATGCCGTCATAATGAACATGAAACCTGCCAGCAGCCAACGTCCCTGCAGCAGTTGGCCGAGTCCCGGTATGAAAAAGCTGGCCAATGCCGCGATTACGTTACCGCAGGAACCGCTTCTCATGCTATATCTCCTGTATTTGGCTTGCAGGGATATAGATGCATTATTCATGCCAGTCAGCTTGGCCGATAAGCTGCTGAATTTACGCCTTCGGCTTGCCCGATTGGCGTAATCAGCATCTCTTTGGTCGATTCGGCCATTGTTCTGGCCAGCGCCATGTGTCGGCATTAAGGAGTTTCGCTTCCCTGCTCCCGCCTGCGGTTCGGAGCCCGATTAGCTTTTCCGATGGCGTTTTCGGCAGTCTAAAGGGACCTGGCTATATTCACCACGTATGGTGCGGCAGGTCCAGGAGTATTGGCCAGCCGATTCGCCGTTGACAACAACCGGCTGGAAATCCGCCGTGAGTTCAATGATCGGATCGACGTCGGCACCCGTATGCCCGGTCCAGACGACGACGCCCATCAATTTTTTCGCGCAATCGGCTTCGATGGTGATCTTCTCCACGAATACATCTTGAGGTGTCTCGGGATTGTAAGAATAGCCAGTTTCGAACAAGTCACTGACGATTGCCATTTCGTCCATCTTGCAGGCATCGATCAATGCTTCCTGTGCTGACGACGCCAGTTTTAACCCCTCGCTTACCCTCTCGCGAATCATGTAATCCGTGTAATTCGGCAGGGTGGCGGCGAGTAACATAGAAGTGACCGCGAACGCGATCATCACTTCCAGTAACGAAATACCACTGTTTGTATGAATCCTTTTCATTTGCTGATTCTCTCTTTCAATTTCTGTATTTACAGTAATCTTTCCTTGAGTGGTTGCTGCCTAAAATAATGCATATTTCGAGCCAAGAGAGAATTCGAAAATAAATATGTATAAAAAACATGAAGATAAGAGTTTCTGTGAAAACGGAAACGCGCTTCTGGAGCCGAATTTTCGTCGGAGTGTGACGCAAATTGTCGATGTGCCGGCACAATCGCTGTGCCGGGCGTTCTGTGGCCGGCTATTCGGACGCAGCCACGGGGTCGAAATTCTCGCCAAAGACTTCTAATCCGGCGATCGCTCCATCCGGCCCGATGCGAAAAGTCGCGAACTCGCGCAGAGCCCAGGGCTCGTATTCAACCAGAAAGGTATCCAGATGCCAGTGTGACATGGGCAGAACAACATTAGGCGTCTTGACGCTCATTGCGTGGTCCGATGAATCAATGAGGATCTGCCCGATGGCGGCGTTGTCGAAGCGACCAGCATATTCTTCTCGCGGAAGGCTCGGCTTCGTATTGGAAAGCCGCTTCTTCTCGATTTCTTTCCACCGTTGTCCAGCCTGCTCCTGGTTGTTCTGATAAAGGTCGAAAACCTCCTGGTTCCAGTCCAGTTCCGGTTCGGAATGGCCACTGTCCATGACCTTCCAGAGCACGGCATGGCGCATTTCGGCATGATCACGGTTCCCCAGTACGACGACGGCCCGGTCACCGGCTCGATCCAGCCCGATAATGGCAATCAAGCCGGAGAGGCTGCCTGTGTGAAAGTCGATCTTGCGGCCCTGGAAATCCTGTTGAAACCAGCCCAGGCCATAACTGAGCCAGCTCGGCCGGGTCAGTTTGGCGGTTGGATAAAAATCAGACTCCGCAATCAGTTGCTGGGGCCTGAACATCTCCTGGACAGCCGCATCTGACAGCAGTTGGTCGCCTCCGGCAGTGACACCGCCACGGAGCAGAAACTGAGCCCAGAGACCCATGTCGTGAATGGACGACCAGACTGATCCTGCAGCGAAGGGAAGGTCAGCCGGCAAATCCCATTCAGCGATGCTCAGGTCATCGTCGAGATACTCATGCGGTGTCACATGGGTCAAACCGGTGGTGATTTGCCCACGGGCGCCAAAAGTTTCGGTCATTCCCAGCGGTTGCCACAGGCGCTCACGGAGAAAGTGGTCCCAGCGTTGTCCGTCGATCCGCTCGATCAACAAGCCGGCCAGCTCGTACATGGTGTTTTGGTAAATATGGCGCGTGCGCAGAGGCGCTTCGGGTGGCACGGCGGCCAAACGGCCGATCTGCTCTTCAAGCGGCATGTCCATGAAGAAGGCCCAGAAATCCGTGCTGGGCAGGCCGGTGCGGTGTGTCAACAAATCCCGCACCGTGATCTGATCCGTCAGCATCGGGTCACTGAAGCGAAGCTCGGGAATATATTTGACGGCAGGATCATCGAGCGTCAGCTTTTCCTCATCGACCAGCATCAGGATACCCGCCACTACCATCGCCTTGGTGGTGGATGCATTGGCAAACAGGGTATGCTCACCGATGTTCACACCATCGCGCATGACGGTTTTTCCGAAACCCTGCCGGAACAGCACCTCATCGCTGGAAACGACCGTAACGGCCATGCCGGGCACGTGCCACAGCGCCATACCCCGTTCAACGAATGCGGAAAGACCATCGGAGTCAGGGCCGGCAAATGCCGGGAAATGTGAAAGGATCAATATCGCGAGAGCGATCAAGCGCGTTTTGCGCATGGCGTGAAGCTTTTCCATCTGGATTCCCGTTTCAATGGCGGTTTATGTCGGCGGTCGATTGTGACCCGGTTGAAGTCTCTTCTGGCTATTGTTCCAGGTAGGCGCTGATGCGTTCGAGCGCGTTCAGTTCCGGTAAATCCGGGTTTCTTTCCGGGCAGCTTTCAACGCCCTCCCTGATCACTTCCAGATAAAGCGCCGCCGTCTTTTCCCAAGTGTATTTGCTGAGTACCCGCAGCCGGCCCCGCTCTGCCAGTTCCTCCTGGCGGCTCAGCCCTTCCAGCAACCCGCGCGCGATATCCGGCACGTCGAACGGGTCCACCAGAACGCCTGATCCGTCTTCGAAAATTTCGGAAGGCCCGCCGTTTTTTGTAGCTACGCAGGCCAAACCACAGGCAGCGGCCTCAATCGGCGCCAGCCCGAACGGTTCGTACACCGAGGGCAACACAAATATGGATCGCCGGCGGGCAAAGTAGCGATAGGTGGCTGCGAGCTCAGCCTGTGAGGGGATGTTCAGAAATTCAACCCGCTCGCGCAGATCCGCGGCGTTGATCGTATCCAGGATGGGTTGCAGTACCTGTTGTTCTTCTTGGCCCAGGGAGTCGATTTCCTCGTATGGGTCATCAATGCCGCGCGCGCAGATCGCCAGGCCCGCCCGCCTGTGAATCCCGGGACAACCGCAATAAGCAGCGACTGCATTGCCAATATTTTTCTTTTCATCGATTCGGCTGGAGATCAACAGGTGGGGCAGGTCAGGGTTTTTCAAACTTTCCCGAAGTTTCTTTTCAACGCCGAGGTCTGCCTCACTGCCTTCGGTATTGAACATACGCACGTTCACACCGGGCGGGATGACAGAGAACTTCTGTTCGTCGTTTGTGTCGACCGCGCCCCGGTATAGTGGATGGGCGTATTGTTCGATGCGTTCCTGTTTGGTGGATGTGATTATTTTGAAGGCCCGTTCCATGGCGAGCCGCTCGGCGTCTATACGACGTGAAAACGCAAATTTAGCCTCCATTTCGTCCACGTTGGAGCTGTCTGTGCCCAGCTTGTCCAGTTTTTGAGCGCCCAGGGAATGACCGGTGAACGTGAAGCCCAGACCAGTGGCCGCCTGCATCAGTACACCACAGAGGCCGCCGTCCGCGTAGTGGGTGGTAATGAAATCCGGCAAGTTGTGTCCGTAGAATCGGATGGTTCGTTCGATGAATTCTGGCAAATGGTCCCAGAGCTGTTCCTTGGCGAGAAAAGCGGGGCCACCGCATGGAATGCGCACGATGCGCAAATCAGGAGCATGGGTTTCGAAATAGTCGATCGCGGTTGAAAACTCAGGCCATTCCGGGTCAATGATCTGGCGGGTTACGATATCTGCGTTATGGCCGGCGTCGACCATGGCCATGGCGAGTTCTTTTACGTAAACCAATTGTCCGCCGAAATCAGGGTGCTCGGTCAGGTAGGAGTCTTCCCTGTCGAAATTCCCTTGTGGATTGAAAAAAACGAGATGCATTAATTTTTCCAGGGTTCAATCAACCGCAACCCTGACGATCAGTTTCCCAAAATTCTTTCCTTCGAACAGCCAGTTGAAATACTCCGGAGCTTTTTCAAGGCCTTCCACAATGGTTTCCCGGTATTTGATCTTGTCATTGGCAACCCAGTCGACCAACTTTGTGTTGGCCTCGCCATATTCGGCAAGATAGTCGAAGACCAGGAAGAATTTATGCCAGGGTGGATTAGGCAGCTCACCAAAGATATCGAAGGGTGTTCTGGCAGCCGCGATTTTTTCCGCGTTATAGCTGGATATATAACCGCATATCGGCACGCGGGCACCTGGATTCAGCTGTTGCGCCACGGCTTCGGACAGGGCTCCGCCGACCGATTCAAAGTAAATATCGATGCCGTCGGGGCAGGCTTCACGAAGCGCTTCATCCAGGTCACCCAACTTGTAGTTGATGCACTCGTCGAACCCGAGTTCGTCTTTGACCCAGGCGCATTTTTCCGGGCCTCCGGCCACACCGACGACGCGCAGGCTCAGCATCTTGCCGATCTGCCCAACCACCGATCCGACTGCCCCGGACGCAGCGGATACCACCAATGTCTCACTCGCATATGGTTTGGCTTCGCGAATCAATCCAAAATAGGCCGTTCTGCCCGGCATGCCGCATACGCCCAGGTAAGCAGAGAGCGGCACACGCGAGGGATCAACGGGGTAGACGTTAAGGTCGCTTTCATCGGTGACGAAATGTGACTGCCAGCCGGATGGGCAACAAACGTAGTCGCCTTCCTGGAAGCGCAGTGATCTTGATTCTATGACCACTCCTGCCGACTCACCGGTAATGACTCCCCCGATTGGTATCGGATCGGCATAGGACTTCTCTTTGCTCATGCGCCCGCGCATGTATGGGTCCAGTGACAGGTAGATGACTTTGATCAGGACCTGCCCTTTTTTGAGCTTTGCCACCGCTTCTGTTTCGATTCGATAATTTTCGGCGACCGGTTGGCCCTGCGGCCGGCTGGCCAGAACGATGCGCGTGTTTTTTATGGTCATTGGATTTGCACTCAACGCAGAACAGGCTGTGTAATGATACCTGAATGGGCAGTGGATAAGAGGACTCAGAATGTGGAGGAAGCAGTGCTTCGGGCTGGGAATCGCGCTGCCGTTTGATCTGTGAACGATTCGCCCGGTGCAATTGAAATGACAGTTTGAGGATCACGGAGAAGTGTATGGCCGGAGTGGAGGGAAGGATTGCACTGGTTACGGGCGCAGGCCGCGGTATCGGGCGTGTCACGGCGAAGTTGCTCGCCTCGCGGGGCGCCCGCGTCATGGCGGTCGCGCGCAGTGAAAACGAGCTGACCAGCCTGGGGCTCGACTACACGGTTGCTGACCTGGGAACCGCGCAAGGGTGTTGCCAAGCGGTTGAAGAAACCACAGGACGTCTTGGGCCGATCGATATTTTCATTTGCAACCACGGCATCGGTTCGGCCCATGAACGAGTGATCTGGGAGCAGGATCCGGAACTCTGGAGCGAAACCATCAGAATCAACCTGGACGGTCCTTTCCACCTGTCTCGTCTGATTACTTCGGGTATGGTGGAACGGGGCTACGGGCGTGTGGTGTATACCAGTTCTACCGCCGGCCAGGTGGCTGAAGCGGCCAGTGCCGCCTACAACAGTTCCAAGCATGGTCTGCTCGGTCTCATGCGCTCGGTGGCGCTGGACGCAGGTGCATACAACGTGACATCAAATGCCGTATTGCCGGGCTGGGTTCGTACCGAGATGGCTGAACGGTCTGCGGTGGAAGAAGCGAAAGAGCGGGGCATGTCTGCTGATGAAATCTGGGCTGAGAGATCAAAACTCTATCCGGCGGGACGGGTCGTGACGCCGCAGGAGGTAGCGGAAGTCATCGCATTCCTCTCATCTGAAGAATCAAGCGGCGTAAATGGTGAAGCCATCAAAGTCGCGCTGGGCGGTGTCTGGTAATGAGTCAAAGTTTCAAGCCGGGAGATGACAGTGAATAGAATATGGATGCCAGTCATTTCGGGGATTGTCCTGGCCATCGGTATTACCACGGCCATGGATGCCAGCGGCTACTCAATGTTCAGCGCTCTGCCTCTGCTGCCGTTGTTCCTGGTGTTCTGGTGGTGGCAGAAGTTTTCCAGGATTGAAATCGGGTTCACCTGGGGAGAGGGAAAGTTTTACGCTTATGCCGTGGCCTACCCGTTGCTGGTGATGGCGCTGCTGGGCGTTCTGGCCGCGGCAACCGGGCAAGTGGATACATCGGCTACGGACTGGAATAAGGCGATGATCAACCTGTTTGCAATGGGCGCCAGTTCCATCCTGGGCGTGATCGTTACCGAGGAGGGTTTTTTCCGCGGCTGGTTGTGGGCAGGTCTCAAAAACACCGGTTTGAATAACCGCAAGACATTGATTGCAACCTCCCTTATCTTTATGGCCTGGCACATTTCCGCGGTCAGCCTGGAGACGGGTTTCGACCTGCCCGCCCGGCAAATTCCGGTCTACCTGCTTAACGCGACCCTGATGGGCATCGCCTGGGGTATGCTGCGACTGGCTTCCGGTTCGATCGTGGTGGCAAGCCTCAGCCACGGTGTCTGGAACGGCCTTGCTTATACCCTGTTTGGTTTTGGCGAAAAAACGGGCGCGCTGGGCATTCAGGAAACCTGGATCTGGGGACCGGAAGTCGGGGTTCTGGGGGTCTTGATCAATCTCGTCATCGTGGTCAGCTTCTGGCGTTATTTTCAGGAAGGTAATGAATGACCCGGATATTCTCCAGGGTCACCAAGCCTCCGCAATTCGCTTCCTCGAATAATTCCGAAAGCTCAAGCTGAAACGCCCCGACCTTGGCTTCTTCATCAACGATCTCGACCACCATGGACAGGTC
>CAMYKC010000020.1 GCA_947258865.1 uncultured Lysobacterales bacterium | reverse complement strand
CGTCCAGGCTGGTCTGGAAGGTGAAAGACCAGTCCAGTGGGTTAACGACTGAAATTTTCGCACCCTTCCGCCAGGCCTGCCGGACCCTGTGCCCGATGATCGGGGCTTCATGCCGTGGATTGCAGCCGGCCAGCAAAATGGCCTCACAGTTTTCGATCTCCGCGATACTCGCCGAGAAAGAAGGGGCAAGCGGCCTCGCATCGTCGTCAGAAAAGTCCGATTCGCGCAGTCGATGGTCGATGTTGTTGCAACCCAACTGGCGCATGATCGACTGCGCCAGGAAATATTCTTCCGATGTTGCGGATGGCGACATGAGCATGCCCGCCTGCTCTGCTCCGTGCGTCTCGACGGTCTCTTTGAGCGCTGCCGCCACGGATTCGATCGCTTCGTTCCAGGAAACTGTTTTCCACTCGCCGTTTTCCTTCACCTGGGGCGTCAACACCCGGTCATCCGCATACAGGCCAACGTGGCTGTAGCGGTCCCGGTCCGCCAGCCAGGATTCGTTGGTCTCCTCGTTCTCACGCGGCACGGTGCGCAGGATGTTCCCGCGGCGGACGTGATGGAAAAGAGCAGAACCCACACCGTCGTGTGCGCCGAAAGATGGCCTCGCAACCAACTCCCAGGCGCGGGCGGCAAAACGGAAAGGCTTGTTTGTCAGCGCGCCAACCGGGCACAAGTCGATGATGTTGCCCGACAGTTCTGAATCAATACTGTTTTCGACACAAGTGCCGATTTCCAGGCGGTCGCCACGGCCGGCACCACCCATTTCGCTGGTGCCGGCAATTTCCTCCAGGAAACGGACACATCGCGTGCAATGGATGCAACGGGTCATTTCCGTCTGCACCAGGGGGCCGACGTTCCTATCCTTGATAACGCGCTTGCGTTCGGTAAATCGCGAAACAGAGCGGCCATAACCCATGGCCTGGTCCTGCAGTTCACATTCACCTCCCTGGTCGCAGATCGGACAATCCAGCGGGTGATTGATCAGCAGGAATTCCATGACCCCGTGCTGGGCATCCATCGCGCGACGGGAATCGGTGTAGACCTTCATTCCCTCCATGACCGGGGTCGCGCAGGCCGGCATGGGTTTGGGCATTTTCTCAACGTCCACCAGGCACATGCGGCAGTTGGCGGCAATGCTCAGTTTCGGGTGGTAACAGAACCGCGGGATTTCAATGCCGGCCTTGTCTGTCGCTTCGATGATCATCGAGCCTTTGGGTGCCTGCAAGGCGATGCCGTTGACCTCGATAGTGACCATGCCCACGGCTTTTTCCAGTTCGGCACTCATGCGGCCAGCCCCTGTTGCCCTTCGACCATCGAGCGGCCGTTTTTGACGTAGTAATCGAATTCATCCCAGTAGTGGCGCAGAAATCCCTGCACCGGCCAGGCGGCCGCCTCGCCGAAAGCACAAATGGTATGACCTTCGATTTGTCCGGCTGCTGAACGCAGCAACTCCAGGTCACCATCCTGGCCTCCGCCGGCAATGATCCGCTTCAGCATACGGTGCATCCAGCCGGTGCCTTCGCGGCAGGGCGTGCATTGGCCACAGGATTCCATGTGATAGAACTGGGCGATCCGCTCACAGGCCTTTACCATGCAGGTCGAATCGTCCATTACGATCACCGCGCCCGATCCGAGTCCGGATCCGGCCTTGCTCAACGCATCAAAATCCATCGTGCAGTCCATGATGATTTCGGCCGGAAGCACCGGCATGGACGACCCGCCGGGGATGACGCCCTTGAGCTTTCGCCCGTCCCGGATGCCGCCGGCCATCTCGAGCAATTCGGGAAACGGCGTTCCCAAAGGCATTTCATAGTTTCCGGGCCTGACAACGTGTCCTGATACCGAGAAGCACTTCGGGCCACCGTTGTTCGGCTTACCGATGCGCAAAAACCAGTCCGCGCCCTTGCGCATGATGGCGGGCACGGATGCCAGGGTCTCGGTGTTATTGACAGTACTGGGCAATCCATACAGCCCGAAATTTGCCGGAAACGGTGGTTTGAAACGTGGCTGGCCTTTCTTGCCTTCCAGCGATTCCATCAGGGCCGTTTCCTCGCCGCAAATGTAGGCGCCGGCTCCGAGCGCAGTGTGGATGTCCATGTCAACGCCGGAACCTCTGATGTCGCTGCCCAGCAAGCCGGCTCCATAGGCCTCTTTGAGTGCCTGTTCGAAGCGTTCGAACGGTTCGTGGTGGAACTCACCGCGCAGGTAGTTGTACCCCACCGTCGCTCCCATGGCATAGCCGGCGATTGCCATTCCCTCGATCACCGCGTGTGGATTGAACCTGAGTATGTCGCGGTCATGACAGGTGCCTGGCTCGGACTCATCCGAGTTGCACAGGATGTATTTCTGCATCGGTGCTGACCGGGGCATGAAGCTCCATTTCAATCCTGTCGGGAATCCTGCGCCACCCCGTCCGCGCAATGCGGATTCCTTGACCGTATCGATGATGTCTTCCGGCGGTGTCTTCTCTTCGAGGATCTTTTTCCAGGCCTTGTAGCCGTCGACGGACAGGTAGGTGTCCAGCGCCCACGGTTGGTCGGCGTCCAGTGTTGTGAATACGACGTTGTGATCAGCCATGCCGCTCTACTCCAACCCGTCCAGGACGGCATCCAGTTTTTCGATATCGAGATTCTCGTGGTAATGCCCATCCACGACCATCATCGGTGCTCCGCAGCAACCCGCCAGGCATTCTTCTTCCCTGACCAGGGAAATCCTGCCGTCACCGGTGGTCCCGCCAAGTTTTACACCCAGTTTGCTCTCGGCGTGCGTCACGATATCCTCCGCGCCATTGAGCCAACAGGAAATATTGGTGCAGATATTGACCTTGTGCCGCCCTACGGGCTCGGTGAATAACATGGAATAAAAAGAAACCACTTCATGGGCCCCAACGCGCGGCACCTGCAGGTACTCCGCAACCGCCTCCGTCAGTTCCGGCGTTATCCATCCGTCGTTTTGTTCCTGAGCGGCCATCAATGACTGGATCAGCGCGGAACGTTTCTTTTCTTCCGGGAATTTTGAAACCCAATGATCTATGGTATTCCGGGTTCGTTCAGTCAGCATGGCGCTACCCTTGTTGCTCGCGTCATCATTCGTGTTTGCACCGGTAGCCATCAACGATCCACCTCGCCGAAAACCAGGTCCAACGTGCTGATGATGGCAACCGTGTCCGCAAGCATGTGTCCCCTGGTTAGCTCGTTCATGCCCGATAGATGCGCAAAACCCGGCGCGCGAAAATGCACGCGAAACGGTTTATTCGCTCCATCCGATACGAGATAGCAGCCAAACTCGCCCTTGGGCGCCTCCACGGCAGCGTATGTCTCGCCCTCCGGCACACAATAACCCTCGGTGAACAATTTGAAGTGATGGATCAGTGCTTCCATGTCATCCTTCATTTCCTCGCGTGTAGGGGGGATGACCTTGAAGTTCTTCAACATGACATGGCCGGGATTTTTCTTAAGCCATTCAACGCATTGCAAAATAATTTTCGCAGACTGCCTCAATTCTTCGATTCGTACCAGGTACCGGTCGTAGCAATCACCGCTGACGCCGACCGGCACGTCGAAGTCAACCTGGTCGTACATCGCGTAAGGCTGTTTCTTGCGCAGATCCCATTCAACACCGGAGCCGCGCAGCATGACACCCGAGTACCCCATCTGGATCGCTTTATCCGGCGACACGACTCCGATTCCAACCGTGCGCTGCTTCCAGATGCGGTTATCGGTCAGGAGCGTTTCATATTCATCAATTTTACTCGGTACATCCTCGGCGAAGGCCTCGATGAAATCGAGCAGGGAACCCTGGCGCCATTCGTTGCGGCGCTTCAGGTCTTTGCCCTTCGTCCAACGGGTTTCAGTGTATTGCGGCATGCTTTCCGGCAGGTCGCGGTAAACCCCACCGGGACGGTAGTAGCCAGCGTGCATCCGCGCTCCGGAGACCGCTTCATACATGTCCATGACCATTTCCCGCTCCCGGAAAGCGTAGAGAAAAACCGTCATGGCGCCCAAATCGATGCCGCAGGAAGCTACCCAAAGCAAGTGGTTCGAAAACCGGGTGATTTCGTCAAACATTGTGCGGATGTATTGCGCGCGCGGCGGCGGCTCGATACCCAGTAACTGTTCGATGGCGCGCACATAGGCATGCTCGTTACACATCATGGACATGTAGTCCAGGCGGTCGAGGTATCCAATGGATTGGTTGAAGGGTTTGCTCTCCGCCAGTTTCTCGGTCGCGCGGTGCAACAGGCCCACGTGGGGGTCGGCCCGCACCACCGTCTCGCCATCCATTTCGAGCACGAGGCGCAACACACCGTGCGCGGCCGGGTGCTGGGGGCCGAAATTCATTGTGTAGTTGCGTATTTCAGCCATTTCCGTTGCCCTGCTCGCCCGCTGCGATCTTTTCAGCTTCCACGTCGGCCGCCTGGTCGACCTCATCCGCCTTGTAGCGGGAATCGTCCCTGAGAACCCGTGGCACACCTACGCGGGGTTCGATTTCCACGGGCTCGTAAACGACCCGCTTTTTCTGACTGTCGTAACGGACCGCCACATTGCCGATCAGCGGGAAATCTTTGCGGAAAGGGTGGCCGGTGAAACCATAGTCGGTCATGATCCTGCGCAGATCCGGATGGCCCTCGAATACGATCCCAAACAGGTCGAATGCTTCACGCTCATACCAGTTTGCCGAACTCCAGATCTCCACCAGGGACGCTACGATAGGCATCCCTTCATCCGGCGCATAGCAGCGGATCCGTAAACGCTGGTTGTTTTTGAAAGACAGGAGATGGGCAACCACGCCAAACCGGTTTGGCACGTCTGTCGCTTCTGGCCGGTTCGCCCAATCGAAGCGCCCCGGACCGAGGCCTTCAACCCCTCTTCCAAATCCTTCCTGCGAGGCGTCCTCCGTCTCCCATTCGGATTGGCCGTAACTCAGGTAATCAACGCCACACAGATCGGTCAGTTGTTCGTAACTGAAATCTTCTTCATCCTTGAGCGCCCGGCAAACCTCGAGCCAGGCATCAACTTCCACTACGAGCGTTACGATACCGGACTGCGTTTGACCGACGGATACCCGGTCACCGAAACGGGAACTGAACAGATCCGAAATGGCTTTGGCTGTGTCGCTCATACCGTCCGTCACCTGGCGATGGTGGTTTCGCGGCGGATTTTCGCTTGCAACTGGAGAATGCCGTAGATCAGCGCTTCTGCAGTCGGTGGGCAGCCGGGAACATAGACGTCAACCGGGACCACCCGGTCACAGCCGCGGGTCACCGAATAGGCATAATGATAGTAGCCGCCACCGTTGGCGCACGAGCCCATGGATATGACCCATTTTGGATTAGGCATCTGATCGTAAACTTTGCGAAAAGCTGGCGCCATCTTGTTGGTGAGTGTCCCGGCCACGATCATCACGTCGGACTGACGCGGGCTGGGACGGAAGATCACACCGAACCGGTCCAGGTCGTACCTCGCGGCGCCGGCCTGCATCATCTCGACCGCACAGCAGGCCAATCCAAAAGTCATCGGCCACATGGATCCGGTGCGCGCCCAGTTCAGAAGGGCGTCAAGAGTCGTCGTAACCATGCCGCGCTCCAGCAGCGGATTGGCGTCGGCGGAAGGGCGCAGGATATCGTCGACCGAATCCAGCGGGACGGGATTGTTCATTCCCATTCCAGGGCTCCTTTTTTCCAGACAAAAAAGAACCCGATAACGAGTTCAACGACAAATATGATCATCGCGATCAGGCCAAACACCCCGAGTTTGTCCAACACCAGGGCCCAGGGTATGAAGAACGCAATTTCAAGATCGAAGATAATGAACAGGATCGCGACAAGATAGTAACGGACATCGAATTTGGAACGCGTGTCTTCGAAGGCTTCGAAACCGCACTCATAGGGGGATGTTTTTTCACTGTCGGGTGACCGGGGGCCGAGAATACCGCCCATACTCAACAGGATGACGCCCATTGCGATGGAAATCGCGAGAAAGATCAGAATCGGAAAATATTCTGCGAGCATGCTTCTCTCTCTTTCAGCCGGTGACAAATCACCGATTTTCAATTGGTGCCCAAGGCCGGACTCGAACCGGCACGGCTTTCGCCACTACCCCCTCAAGATAGCGTGTCTACCAATTCCACCACTTGGGCCAGTATTCCAACCGGGTTCAACTGTCGTCGGTACCCTGCCCCGGCCTGTCCTCTCCGTTTCCTGCAGTCGGGCTTTCCTCATCTGCTGAGTCGTCCAACACCGGCAGGTCTTCGGCTGTGGAAGAATTCACGGCGCTACTATCGGTGGCGGCGTCAGTGCCCTGATCGAACGAAGGCATGTCGGTGACAGTGGGCTCATCGGGCCCGACCGTGATTTCGTCAAACTGCGGGCTGTCTTCAGTTTCAGCGGCCGGCTGCTCGACACTGACAACGCCCAGATCGACTTCCGGTGTGGTCATGAGCCGGGACACCATGACGGCCATGGTCAGACTGATGGTGCAAAACAAGGCCGCCAGGACCCAAGTCGACCTGCTGAGAAAGTTACCCGCGCCGCGTGAACCGAAAACCGTACCCGAGGCCCCGCTGCCGAACGCGGCGCCCGCGGTTGCACCCTGTCCTTTCTGAATCAGTACGAAGGCAATCAGGGCGATCGCAATCAACACGTGAAAAATATTTAATACCTGCATATCCAGTCCGTATTTTGCCAGCCCGTTTTCGAGTGAGGATCAGACAACCGCATTGCGGATCGAGAGAAAGTCTTCTACCTTCAACGAAGCGCCACCAACCAGTCCGCCATCAATGTCTTCCCGGGCAAATAAATCGGCGGCATTGGAGCCATTCACACTGCCGCCGTATAAAATTCGTATTTGACCCGCGATTATATCATCCCGCGAAGCAAATTTGTCACGTATGAAGGCATGAACGGCCTGGGCCTGTTCCGGACTGGCTGTCTTGCCCGTTCCAATAGCCCAGACTGGTTCATAAGCCACGACCGCCCTGGAAAACGCGGCGACGCCGCTCTGGTTCAAGACTGCGTCCAGTTGTCGCTCGACCACTGCCTCGGTGAGGTTGTCCTCGCGCTCCTCCAGTGTCTCGCCCACGCATAGAATCGGCTCCAGGCCGGCTTCGAGCGCTGCGTCGAAACGGTCAGCCACATTTTCATCGCTCTCGCCATATATCGTGCGCCTCTCCGAATGACCGACGAGCACGTAACGGCAACCGAAATCGAGCAGCATCGATGGCGAGACTTCACCGGTATGAGCGCCCTTCGGTGCGGGGTTCAGGTTTTGAGCGCCCCATGTGATGTTGCTGTTCTCCAGCAAGGACTGTGCCTGGGCCAGGTAGGGATAAGGCGGAAATACGGCCATGTCGACGCCATTTTCACGTTCCGTACCGGCCAGCAGCCCTTCAAGCAATTCCTGCACCATGGCCCGCGAGCCATGCATTTTCCAGTTTCCAGCGACCAATATTCTTCGCATAATCGAGTCCTTACCGGGTAGATTGTAAGCGCGCGGTAGAATAACCATCGCGCATGAATATCTCAAGCCGTTTACCGGCAGAATTTGACTCCAGTCATGCAAGGTCGCCTGTGGCTCCCTGGCGAATTGCGCCAGAAAAAAAATAATGTGCTCACAGGCTAGTGCTGCAGTTGTGCAAGGAATCCGATTTCCTCGGCCGTTTTTTTCCCGATCTTGCATTCATTCAGTGACCCCGGCATATCTGATGAAAACGAATTTATGGGAATTCGCCCTCCCATGATTTCAGCGAGTTTCTGCGGAAATAATGGTCTTTTATCGGGGTCAGCATAACCGTCAGGATAAATCGGCTCGCCGGTCGTTAGTACATACTTGTCCGTGGCGCCAAGCACATGCAGTATCTCGTGAGTGAACACCACGTGGTTCATTGGCTGCAGTTTGTCCGTGGCATATGCCTTGACGATCCCGTATCGCCCTTTTCGCATTCCTACCGAGATGCCCACTTCGTTGTTGCCATTGAGGCTGTGGTAAAGAACGAACAGCTGAATATCCGGCTGGATCAGGCCGTCCCGCAATTCCTTGGTCCACGCCCACCAGCGCATCTTGAGGCTCCACCAGGCAATACCGGCCGGATCGAACTGCCGCGGAACGGGTGGCGGCTTATCATAGGTAAGCGGCGCAACCTGGAAACGGAAAGCCGGCGTCACGGAAAAACTGTAATTAACTGATTCCCTGGCGAAAAATCGGTTCACCGGATCAAACGATTCTGTTGTGATGCCTTTGGCGAATTTCTGCGAAGCGGGCTCCTCATCCCCGACTATCGGGTAAACGGTGACCAGGATGGGGCGCTCCCACGCCGCCATGCGTTTCTCCGTGATCCAGGTACTCGCTAAAATGCCAAAAAAGATGCTGAGCAACAGCACCACACGCATAAGTTTAAATACAGTCATGTCCCGGCAACCATCATGGTACTGATCAGAACTGGTCCACAATGAATATTTCCACGTGTATCGATATCCCGGCCGGCTGCTGTCATGTTCAAGAACATATCCCGTAAATTTCCAGCTATCGTGACCTCCTCCACCGGGTAAGAAATCTGTCCCCCCTCAATGAGGAATCCGGTCGCACCCCTTGAATAATCGCCGGTTACCAGGCTGACCCCCTGACCCATAACTTCGGTCACATAAAAGCCGTTCTGCATCTGGCGCAGGAGATCCGCTGTTTCCTCTCCCCCCGGCTCAAGCAGGAGGTTGCGGACCCCGCCAGCGTTTGCAGTCGTCTGCAAACCCAGACGGCGCGCTGAGTACGATGACAAAACATACCCCGCAAGAATCCCGGAATCGATGATCAGGCGCTTGCGAGTCGCCACACCTTCCGAATCGAACGTTGCGCTGGATGCGCCCCTCGCGAGCCTTGGCCGCTCCCACAGGTTGACCCAGCCTGGGAACAGGGTTTCACCGGCCATATCTTTCAGGAAGGATGCATTTCGGTAAATGGCGGACCCCGCAAGGGCACCGACCAGGTGACCAATGATTCCTTTGGCAACCTCGGGTGCGAGCAATACAGGCATTTCCGCCGTTGCTAACTGCCGGGCACCGAGCCTGCGAACTGTGCGCCGGGCCGCTTCCCGACCGGTCACCTCCGGTGATTCCAGGTCGTCCAAGCACCGCCTGCTGTCAAAGCTGTAGTCCCGCTGCATCCCATCCCCCTTGCCAGCCAACAAAATGCAGGATTGCCCGTAATGCGTTCCAGCGCTGCGGCCAATGAAGCCGTTCGAATTGCCGTAAACGCCCAGGCCCATGCCGGCGTTGAAGGAAGAGCCTTCGGAATTGGTGATGCGGTCGTCGCTGCGGCCGGCCGACTCACAGGCGATAGCTCGCTCGATGGCTGACTCGGCATCCATGGAGACGGGGTGCCATAAATCCAGATCGGGAAATTCGGTGGCCATTAGCGAGGATTCAGCCAGGCCGTTGCAATTGTCCTCCTGCGTGTAACGCGCAATATCCAGGGCATGCTTCACGCAGGACTCGATGGATTCGCTGCGCAGGTCGGCGCTGCTGGCATGCCCCTTGCGGCGCCCAATGAAAACGGTCACGGATATGCCCCTGTCCTGCATATGTTCCAGAGTTTCCACGTCGCCAAGACGGACAGCCACGGAGAGCCCCAGGCTCGTATGGGCTGTAACCTCTGCATCACTTGCACCGCTTTTGCGTGCCAGTCTCAAGGCTTTACCGACGAGAACCTCGAGCGAATCCAGCTCCGCTTCACGGTCCAGCGAAGGCTGCGTTACCATGGGTGGATCAGACATTTGATTTCCCCTAACAAGTGGGAATACTTATAGAGAATATGACAGAAAGCAAGAAAAATTTATCCCAACAGCCTGAATTGATTAGCAAGAGTCAGCTCCGCCGCGATGCGCTCGAATTGAAGTCGCTGGCTGCACGGCTGATCAAACTAAGCCCGGCCAGGCTCGCCCGCGTGCCACTGGATGACCAGCTCAGGGACGCGGTCGACCAGGCGCGGCATATACGCTCCAACGTCGCGCGCAAACGCCAATTGCAGTTCGTCGCCAAGCTGCTCCGAAGGATTGACGCTGATCCGCTTATGCTTGCAATAGACGGGTTCGACAACGAGGCCCGGCAATTCAACGCCAGGCATCACCGCGCTGAGGCATGGCGCGATCACCTCCTGGAAACCGGCGATCCGGCAGTCGGAGAACTGCTGGGACAAAGACGTGATGCCGACGCGCAAGTCATACGGCAGCTGATCAGGAACGCGAGACGGGAAACAAACCAGGGTAAACCCCCTGCCGCGGCTCGCGCACTGTTTCGAATATTACGCGAATTGGACGAAATCGAGCCCTTGCCTCCCTCTCCCGGCTCATGACCCCTCCGTGCCGCCCACGGTCAAACCATCGACGCGCACTGTCGGTTGACCCACGCCTACAGGTATGCTCTGACCATCCTTTCCGCATACACCGATGCCCGCGTCGAGTTTCAGGTCGGTGCCAACCATTGCAACCCGCGTCATAACGTCGGGTCCATTTCCGATCAGCGTGGCTCCCTTGACCGGGCGGGTAATTTTCCCGTTCTCCAGCAAATATGCTTCGCTGGTGGAGAACACAAACCTGCCTGAGGTAATGTCTACCTGGCCGCCAGCGAAATTGACGGCGAACAGGCCGCGATCGACTGAAGCAATTATTTCCTCTGGGTCGTATTGTCCCGGCAGCATGAAGGTGTTGGTCATGCGCGGCATCGGCAAATGCGCAAAAGATTCCCGGCGGCCGTTCCCGGTCGGCGCTGCGTTCATCAGGCCCGCATTGAGCTTGTCCTGCATATAGCAGCGCAGAACGCCATGTTCGATCAACACGTTCTGCTGAGTTGGGGTTCCTTCATCATCAACGGTCAGTGAGCCGCGCCGGCGCTCAATCGTTCCATCGTCCACCACGGTGACGCACTCCGACGCAACCTGCTCCCCCATTCGACCACTGAAAGCGGATGTCCCTTTTCGATTGAAATCACCTTCGAGACCATGCCCTACCGCTTCATGTAAAAGCACCCCCGGCCAGCCCGGTCCCAGTACCACGGTCATGGTTCCGGCAGGCGCCGCCTCGGCAGTCAGGTTGACCAATGCCTGGCGAACTGCCTCGTCCGCAATCCGCCGCCAGCTGTCGTTCTCCAGGAATTCGCGGTAGGAAAAGCGTCCGCCACCCCCGTCATTTCCCTGCTCGCGCCGCCCATCCTGCTCCGCGATCACGTTAACGTTGAGCCGGACCAGCGGGCGCACGTCTGCGGCCAGCGTGCCGTCGGTCGCCGCGACCAGAATGGTCTCATGGGTCGCTGCAATGCTTACAATCACCTGGCTGACGCGGGGATCCTTTGAACGGGCATAGGCGTCAACCTGGCGCAACAGATCGACTTTCTCGGCGGCGCCAAGTGTTTGAATGGGGTCCTCGGGGTCATAAAGAGCCACCGGATCCGATCGCTTCCAGGCTTGGACACGGCCCTGGCTTCCGTGGCGCGCAATAGCGCGAGCCGCTCCAGACGCCTGTAGCAGGGACGGCAGCACAATCTCGTCCGCGTAAGCGAAACCCGTCTTGTCACCGGATATCGCGCGTATGCCCACACCCTGCTCAACCGAGTGTGTACCGGTCCTGACCAGGCCATCCTCCAGAATCCATGACTCGTGAGCGGTCGACTGAAAGTAAAGGTCGCCGGAATCAACCGCCGGGCCCATCAAGTCGCCGAGCACGTGCTCCAACTGCCCCTGGTCAAGACCACCCGGGGCGAGCAATTGCTGTTCCGCCAGCCTGAGCGAGTCGCTCATCTTTTTTCCCAGTAACTGTTCATACAATGACTCTCCCGGCTGGTGGCCAACGGTCAGCCGCCCGCCCGTTCAACATCGACAGCTTCAAATTTCGGGTCGTCCCAGCCGCCGGTAATGGTGTAACGGACTTCGGTTGCCTCGGCGAGCTGGTCATGCAGCAAGCCCTGCAAGGCCAACCCTGCTGCCGCCCCACCAGGACCCGCAGCCAATGCCCCGATGATCGGCAAGGTATTACCCACGCCGGGTCTGATGGTAAGCAACTGGTCATACTCACGGGCCACCAAATCCGTACGGCCACTTACGCTGATACTCGCCGACGTTGATTTCAGCAACACATCCTCCGTGCTGGCCATGCCGTTCTCCATCTTGAACGTCCCGGTAGCTTCATCAAAAGAAAAACCGGAATCAAACACGTCCCGGAAATCCAGTGACAAACGCTTGGGCAACGCCTGGACGCTCAATAGTCCCAGCAGTCGCCCAGTACCCGCGCTCGCATGAGTTATATTGCCGTTAACGACGCTGAACTCAACCTTTCCATTGAGACGGGAAAGACCAAAGGCCGCCGGCGATCCTGGCCACCAGGCGTTGAAATCGACCAGAGTCTGACCGCCCTGGACTGGTGAACTGATGTCCATCGACTGCAAAAAATCACCGAGAGATTCAGACGCCATGTGGATGTAGAAATCCGACCGGTGCCCTGCTTCGTCGAGCAACCAGTCACCGCTGGCCTGCACGGAAAGCCGGTCCGAAGAGGCATCCACCTTTTCGAAATGGAAACCATTGGACGTCGGGTAAGCCTCGATCCGGGTTTCGCCCAACTCCACGCCCGCATAACTGAATGACTTCACATAAAGATGTAAAGCCGGCAGGTCCGAGGGATCCGTTTCCATATCGACGCCCTTTGAAACGGGCTCACCAAGCATCAGCCGCTCAAATTCCGCGGAAAGGCTGTTCGTGCCGCTTTCGCCGGTTGTGAACCGAACCTTGCCGTTAATGTCTTCAGCTGAAAACTCCGCCCGAATGTCCTCATCCACGACATTGAATGTCATTCCGACTTCGTCAAAGATCCTGTCCAGGAAAAGAACCTGTCCGGCTGAGAGCTTTCCGCTTTCGAGCGCAAGGCTGCCCATACCCGTTCCCTGCATGACCTCTTCGATGATCACTTCGAGCCAGCCATCAAGGTCGACGAAGCCCGGCTCGCCCTCGATCCGGATGAATCCGTCCGCGGGCATCGAGGGCAGGCCACGGCCCAGGCGAATGGAGGCGCTTCGGGGAGCGGTCGCCCCCCCGGGCAAGTCGAATCGCATCGACAGGCGTTCATCGAACACAACGTCCAACATACGGTGCGGACCCGACAGGGGATAGCGCAGCGCCAGTGGCCACCGATCGGCGGCTCGCTTGTTCATTGGTGCAGGAAGGTCCAGCGTTACGCCTTCGAGGACCGATTCGACGGTCATGATCGCTTCATTTTCGTTGGGATCTTCAAGCGGGGCAACGACCAGGGAGACCAACCAGCTGCTATCACCCTGAATCTGGGACAACGCCTGAAAATCTTCCAGCAGAAACTCGGGAATCACGTCCCTGACGTTAAATACGCCCTCCAGGTCTGCCCGGAATTTTTCTTCACTATCGACATTAGCGAACAGATCGAGTTTTGCCGGGTGTCCGCGAAACTCGGCATCGAGCGCGGTGCCCCTGAATCCCTTTTCGCTGAACTGCAGTTCGCCACCGATATGTTCGAGTGTTAGTTCCGTTACGGGATCAGAAAATCGGGCGTCCTGTAAACCTACGCGGCCATCGACAGTGGAATTTTGGGTGGATTTGCCCAGCGGAATCTTCATCGAACCATCACTGAGCGCTTTGCCGCTGAACTCGAATTGCGAAAGATCCAGCTGAATCTGTTCCTGCAGAGGCGTTTGTCGCAGAAAACCCAATAAAAGGGGCAGATCGCTGGCCGAGTTGAAACCCATTTCAAGAAGCGGAGATTTCAAATCGGCAATACGTGCACTGACGCTTCCGGCCTCGGCGCCACCGATGTTCCCTACCGAGCCTCGAATGTCCATCGAGGGGCCCACGAAATGCGCCACCGCATTCACCTGTTGCGCGTCCGGCCAGCCTTCAAGGAAATCGACATGACCTCCCGTAACCTCCGCCAACGCTTCGAAACGGCCTTCACCCTGTCGGAATGGCCAGTCATCCATGTCGCCGTGAATCTGGAATCGCCCCGAAACGATCTCGCCGGCCAGCAGGCTCTTTCTCAACCAGGCCTTGATATTGTCCTTGAGAATGGCTTCCGGCCAGTAAGCGTCCAACCGGCCAGCGTTGGCTCTATAAACCGCAACATTGACATCGACCGCCGGCTTTCCCTCATTTTTGCTGATAACGATCTCTCCGCCGGCGGCCAGGTCCTCATTCTGGATACCACAGTTACCGAGCGCCACTTGCCACTTCTGCCCCCAACTGACATCCAATTCGCATTCCGGTATCGCCAGTATCAGGGGTTCCCGAAACATGCGGGGCCAGTTAACGACTACCTCCTTCCCGCTCAACTGCAGGCTCCCTGAACCCGCGCCCAAAGCTACACTACCTTCCAGACCCGCCAGGTCCGGCCACCGGTCCCAGTCAGATACGCTTGCGTTGCGTAATTGGCCATTGGCGAATTTCAGCCGCCATGCACTGTTGAGAACCAGGTCGAGTTCACTGACTTCTCCGTCCGCGGTCCGGGGCAGAAAGGCAGGCCACGCGGTACCATAAATTGACATCACATCACGTGCCAGGTTGAGCGGTAAGCCCAACGGTAATTCGTTGGCGCTGATCCATAATCCCAGATCTTCAGATTTGTTTCGCGCAATCGAGACGCGGGCCGAGGTCCATGCATTTACCCCATCGTCGTACAAAAAGTCTGCGAGATGCAGATTCCAACGGCCTTTGCCACTGAAATCCCACCTGAACCGGGAATTGACCCTCTCCAGCACAAGGTCCTGGTACTCGTTGACCATGATGGCGTCACGAACGTCGGCCACCCCTTTGACCTCGTGACCGACTTGCGTTGACCATTCGCCCCACAGCTCTGCATTGAGCCATCCGGTCAAAGGCAGAAACGGATTCGGTGGCAACTTTCCCTGGAGGGCAGCCAGCATCAATTCGCGCATCGTTGCCTGCCAGGTGGCTTGAATGACCTTCTGATCATCGCCCAGCGTGATCCTGAGCGTTGTATCTATCTCACCGTAAACCAGTTCGCTGCGGCTATCGAACAGTGTGGCTTCAATTTCGGTAGACAGTTCGTCACCTTCAAGATGCAGTCGCCCCTGGATTCCGGAGAAACCCAGGTGGATTTCGTACTCCTCATCTTCATAGGTCAGGCTGGAGTCCTCCAGGATCACTTCACCAACCCGGGCCAGTTCTTTCAATGCAGACCCCTGCTCTCCCGAGCCCCGCCGGCTGACTCCGAATCCAGATAACCTGAACTGTCCGTCGGCTGTGCGCGACAATTCAAAATCTGCCCCGATCACACGGAAGTTGTAGAGTGGAAATCCGGGCAGAAGCGCATTCAGGGGCTTGATGTCGAGAGCAGCCGACTCGATGACAACTTCCGCGGCAGCCTCCTGGGGAATATCACCGGGCCCGGGGGTATACGGAAGAAGTTTCATTCCTTTCAGTGACAACCGGGGACCAAAGGCCGTCCAGTCTCCCTCGAAACTTTCCAGGATGACCTGCTGACCGAACTCCTCGGACAGCCAGGCCTCGAGCTGGGGCTGATAGCGGTCACTGTATGGCATCAGTAACTTACCCAGGCCGACACCGACAGCGGCCAGGATGACCAGGATGGAGAATGCCGTCCATAACAGTGTCCTGGCGCGCCGGAAGATGATTTTCAGCGTTGTCATTTCTTCAGAGAAGTACGACGTCGTACTGTTCCTGCGCGTACTGGTCCTCTCTCTGGAAACCAATCGACTTACCGATCAATTCCTCCAGTTCCGCCACGGTTGCGGATTGCTCATCGAGAATACGTTCGACCACCTGGGAAGAGGCCACGACCATCAATTTGCTTGCTTCGAATTGCCGGCTTGAGCGCATGATTTCGCGGAAAATTTCCAGGCAAACAGTTTCCCGGCTTTTTATGGTCCCGCGGCCTTCGCACTGAGGACAGGGAACGCAAAGCCTGCGCTCCAGACTCTCGGTCGTCCTTTTGCGCGTCATTTCCACCAGCCCAAGCGCAGATATTTCTGTCACCGAGCTTTTTACCGGATCCCGTTCAAGCGCGCGTTCGAGAGACCGCATCACTTGCCTGCGGTGTTCTTCGTCCCCCATATCGATGAAATCAATGATGATGATACCGCCCAGGTTGCGCAGGCGCAGTTGCCTGGCAATAGACTGTGCGGCTTCCAGGTTGGTTTTGTAAATGGTCTCCTCGAGATTCCTGTGACCAACGTATCCTCCCGTATTGACGTCGATCGTCGTCATGGCCTCTGTCTGGTCGAAAACAAGGTAACCGCCCGATTTGAGGGGCGCCGTGGGCTTCAGGGCGCCTTCTATCTCGTCCTCCACACCGAACAGATCGAAAATCGGCCTTTCGGAGGAGTACTCCTCGATCCGGTCAAGCCAGTCGGGCACGAAGCGCTGCGCGAATTCGCGGGCCCGATCCAGGACCTCGGGAGAGTCGATCCGCACGCGGTCTACGTCTTCATGCATCATGTCCCTGAGGGCGCGCAAGGGTAGTGAGAGGTCTTCAAATATGCAGGTTCCCGAATCGGTAGCGTGACGACGCTCATCGATGGCCTGCCAGACTTTGCCAAGATAGACCATGTCGGCGGACAGCGCAAAGTCGTTTACGCCTTCGGCATTGGTGCGCACGATATAGCCGTGGCCCTCTTGATCGTCCCGCAGCGTGTTGACCAGTTCCTTGAGCCTGGTCCGCTCTTGCTCTTCCTCGATCCGGACCGAAATGCCGATAACGTCGCAATCCGGAAGCAGTACCAGGAACCGCGAAGGGATGCTGATATTGGTGGTCAGGCGAGCACCCTTGCTACCCAGCGGGTCTTTGATCACCTGCACGATGACCTGGTCACCCGGACGCAGCAGACTGGAAATAGATGGCTCAGAAGGGGATTCGTCACCAGCTGTAACCGGGTCCTGACGGACCATGTCACGTGCATGCAGGAACGCCGTCCGTTCGAGCCCGATATCGACAAAAGCAGCCTGAAGCCCGGGCAAAACCCGCGATACTTCACCTTGATAAATATTGCCGATATAACCCGTATGACTGGCGCGTTCCAACCACACCTCCTGCAGCATGCCGCTCTCAACCAGCGCCACCCTGGTTTCAGAGGGTGTCGAATTAATCAGGATTTCTTCGCTCACGCGCGAATTGCCATTTCCAAACTAATCCTAGAATAGCACTTCGGCGCGTTGCAGTAATTGGGAAGTTTCGTACAGCGGCAATCCCATCACCCCTGAAAAACTCCCCTCGATCCGCGAAATTTTTTCAGCTGCTCTACCCTGAACGCCATAGGCGCCGGCCTTGTCCATGGAATCACCGCTTTCGAGGTAAGCTTCGATCCATTCCGGTTCGAGAATGGCGAACGAGACTCTGGTCACGTTCAATTGGTCATATACCTCCTGCTCACTTATCGCCAGAGTGACAGCCGAATAGACTTCGTGGGTTCGCCCGGACAGCTGTTTGAGCATGGCTGCCGCTGAACCCCTGTGCCGCGGTTTACCCATAATCTGGCCATCGAGGACCACGGCTGTATCCGCCGCCAGTACGGGCAGATCACCCCCTTCTTCATGTAAAACCGCAACTGCCTTTTCGCGGGCGACGCGCAGGACATAGGCGGCCGGTTCTTCTCCTTCTCTCACCTGTTCATCGATATCCGCCGCGACCACGCGGAAATCAACGTCAATTTGCTTCAGCAATTCGCTGCGCCTCGGAGAGGCGGAAGCAAGAATCAGCTTGCGTGAACTGTTACGCGGCATGGTTCGCACCGGAATGATTGCTCATCCTGTTTGATCCTTGCCGCGATGATATGGGTGGTTTTGGGTAATGGTCCAGGCTCGGTACAACTGCTCGGCAAGAAGGACCCTGACCAGGGGATGCGGCAGCGTCAGCCTGCCCAGCGCCCACAGATTCCGTGCCCGTTCGCGGCACGAGAGCGAAAGCCCATCGGGGCCGCCCACCAGAAAGCAAACTCCATGTTCTTCACGCATCCAGTCCTCCATTTGCCCGGCCAGTTCCATGGTCGACCATTGCTCACCGCGCTCATCCAGGGCAACAATGCGATGACCCGAGGGTACCGCGGACAGCAGGGCATCCCCTTCCGCGGCGCGCAGGGAATCAATTGCAGCATTTTGGGATCGCTTGGCCAGCGCAATCTCCTTCAGGTTCAGAGACATGCCGCGGGGGAACCGGCGCGCATATTCGGTCCATGCGTCCTGGACCCAGCCAGGCATGCGCTGGCCCACCGCGGCTACGGTCAAACGCATCGGAATTAAGCGGGCTGACTGGCGCTGCTGCGCTGTTCGTGGCTGACTTCCCACAATTTTTCCAGGTTATAAAACGCCCGGGTTTTTGGAAGCATCAGGTGAACGATAACGTCGTTGAGGTCGACAAGCACCCATTCGGCATCCCTTTGACCTTCAACGCCAAGCGGTGGACTGCCTGCAGCCTTGGCTTTGATAATCAGGTTTTCAGCCATGGATTTTATGTGCCGCGTGGAGTTTCCGGACGCGATGACGAACAGGTCCGTCAGCGGGTTCTTTCCGGAAACGTCAATTTGCTGGATATCGATGGCTTTGAAGTCCTCAAGGGCGGCGATAACGAGGTCCTTGAGTCGGTCGAATGATAATACGTCCTCAGAATTACGATTGGTCAAATGAGCTCACCTTGGCTGCAATGTGCAGATTTTATCCTTTCCCGGCTCTACCCGCAAAAGTTCGGTTCGCCCGCAACTGGGCATTTCATGCATTCGTCTCACCATTACACGTAAAGACGGTGCTGGCGGATATACTCGATCACGCTGTCGGGCATCAGGAATCCGGGTGACCGGCCTTCAGCCAATTGACGCCTGATCGCCGTCGATGAGATATCGAGCTGCGTCACTTCCAGGGGCAGCGTGAATCCGGCCATTGCCTGCTTCAGCTGAGCAAAGTTTTCGGCCTGGCGCCGCTGCATTTGCGTGAGAAGTTCACCCGTGTAGGAAACAAGAGAGTCCGGACGGCGCATGATGACCAGGTGAGCCAAATCGAACAGCCGTTGCCATTCGTGCCAGGTATCCAGTGCGTTTGCCGCATCCTGGCCGATCAGGAGCAGCAAAGGCGTTTCACCCTCTTCATGCCGGATTTCTTCGAGAGTATCGACCATCCAGGAAAAACCGGCGCGGCGGACTTCACGGTCATCCACGCTGAATCCGGGATGGCCGGAGACGGCCAGCCGCAGCATCGCGAGCCTGTGTTCCGCCGGTGCAAAGGTGTTCGAACGATGAGGCGGGGACCCTGCCGGCAGCAGGCGAAAATCCGACAGGCCAAGCATATCCCGCGCTTCCTGTGCGGCTCGCAGATGCCCGAAATGCACTGGATCAAATGTGCCGCCGAATATGCCAATCATGTGCTCAGCACCGCGCCCCGCCAGGGCTTGTCTACCCGGACTCACAGCGGATTTACTGAGCCGGGATCGCAAATAAACCAGAGCAATCGGTCCAGCGTTTGCCAGGCATCTCCCTGCGCCCGGCCCTTACTCTGCCGGTCGATTAACGAGAGCGCCCTGAAAGCGTCACCAAAATCCGTTACCGATAATCGCCTGGTGGCCTGTCGAATCGGTTCCTGGCGTGCCTGCCAGATGCGAAACTTACTGAACACCGATGATTCGCTTTGACCGGCGCAAAACGCCGATTTCACCGAATCAGCAATGGTCAATTCACGGTACATTGCTCCGTAAACCAATTGAATGGCTACTCCGGTCCGTTGCAAACCGGATGCCACACGAAGGCATTCGCCGAGCTGACCTTGCAGAGCGCATTCGACTAGTCGAAATGCGGACCAGTTCCGCCAGCAGTGAAACGGCCTCCGGTTCCGGTTCCAGTCCGGCAAGTTTCATGCGGTTCCTTATCCAGCCCGGTAACTGCTGCGGCTTGACAGGCCAGATCTCCACCAGGATCCCGATTTTCGCCAGCATGCTTGTCCACTTGAGCTTACGCATGGCGGCACCCCAGTCCCCGGATGAAACCAGCAATAAAACATCGGAATCCCCGGCTTGTGCCATGTCGATCAACGCCTTGGATCCTTCGGTACCGGGTTTTCCGGTCGGCAGGCGGATATCGAGAATTCTCCGTGATGAAAACAAGGACGGGGCAACAGACGCTTCCTCCAGCAGGTTCCAGTCGAAGCCTTTACCCACCTCGTGAACAGTTCGTTCCATGAACCCCTGCTCCTGGGCTGCCTGGATTACCTGGTCCCTGCATTCCTGCACCAGCAGTGGTTCTGACCCAGCCAGCAGGTAGACCGGCGCCAGGGAACGGGCGAGGAGAGAAGGCAATTGTTCGGCTTTAACAGCCACGGCCTGTCATCCCCTGCCTGCCGGAGCCGACTCGAGGCGTGTTACCAGCAGGCGCGCCAGCGTCTCCGCCAGGTCTTGTTTGAGGTATTCCTGTTCCCGTGACGCGGCCAGGATTTTCTGTTCGTCAAAGCTGATTTCACGCGCCTGGCGGAGGGTCTGCAATGCCAGGATTTCCTGACCCTCGGCATCCGTCAGCCGAAAGCTCACTGTATGCGTGATGCGGTATTCCCTGACGCGCGCATTGTCTCCGATGGTCAGAACCTCGGTAACCACCCGGTTCGTCGGGATTTCCAGGATCGCGGTAGCTGCATCTCCACCCACTAACTTGACGCCATTCTGCTCGAGCATCGCCCTGACGCGGCGCGCCAGTGCGCTGTTTTCATCATCGACCACCATTTGCGTGCTCGACATTTGCGGCGGCAGGCTGGCATCACCACGTAACTGGAATCCGCAGCCGCTCAAAAGCACCACGACGCTCAGTACGCCCAGCAAGGTCCGAGTCGGCATGGCCCTCATCCGACGACGATGTTAAGCAGGCGGTCCGGGATGTGGATCACCTTGCGTATCTGCTTGCCGTCCATATGCCGCTGCACATTTTCAATGGCGAGGGCTTGGTCCAATGCCTGTTCACGGTTCGCGCCAGGCTCAAGTTCCAACCGGGCCCGCAATTTACCGTTGATCTGTATGACGAGCGTGACCTGGGAACGCTTCCGGGCGCTTTCATCGACTTCCGGCCAGGGCGCTTTGTAAAGGGGCCCATCGCCGCCCAGCATCGCCCACAATTCCTCACCGATATGCGGTGCGATCGGGGCCATGAGCCGCACGATGGCCATCCAGGCTTCCCGGGTCACGGCCCCGGACTGCTGACCACCGCCGTTGAAACGGCTCAGATGATTGGTCAGTTCCATGATGGCCGCAATCGCTGTATTGAACGTATAGCGCCGGGCCACGTCGTCACTCACCTTGGCGATGGTTTCGTGCAGCAGACGCCTGATTTCCCTCTCCTCGCTGTTCAATGCATCAGCATCGAGCGGCTCGATCGCCCCGGCCTCCAGGTGCGACATGACCTGTGACCACACCCTGCGCAGGAATCGAAAGGCGCCTTCGACACCCGATTCCGACCATTCGAGTGACTGGTTGGCTGGAGAGTCCGAGACAGAGAACAGGCGCACCGTGTCCACGCCATAGCGGTCGACCATGCTTTGCGGATCGACACCGTTGTTCTTGGACTTCGACATTTTCTCCACGCCGCCGATTTCGACCGTCTGGCCAGTCGACAGCATTCGCGCCCCGACTGCCCTGCCTTTGCCATCTCGCTCGACCTCGATATCCACGGGGTTGATCCAGTGAACTTCACCGTCCTGTCCTTCCTGGTAGTAAGTCTCGGCAACCACCATGCCCTGGCACATCAGGCGAGTGGCTGGTTCATCGGAATTCACCATCCCCTCATCCCGCATCAGCTTGTGATAAAAACGGAAATACATCAGGTGCAGGATGGCGTGTTCGATGCCGCCAATGTACTGATCGATCGGCATCCAGTAATTGACCCGGTCGTCCACCATGCTGTTGGCGCCCGGGCAGCAATACCGGGCTGCGTACCAGGACGATTCCATGAAGGTATCAAAGGTGTCCGTTTCCCGCTCGGCGGGTCCGCCGCATTCGGGGCACCGGGTCTTGCGCCATTCGACGTCCGCCTTGATCGGCGACTGCACGCCCATGAACTGCACGTCCTCCGGCAACACCACCGGTAATTGATCTTCCGGTACCGGAAGGGCGCCACAATTTTCGCAATAGATGACCGGAATCGGGCAGCCCCAATAGCGCTGGCGGCTGACACCCCAGTCACGCAGGCGGTAGTTGACCTTGCGCTCGCCCAACCCGTGTTCTACCAGCCAGGCAGTTGCTTTTTCCTTGGCTTCTTCGACTTCAAGGCCGTCCAGCCATTCGCTGTTGATGGCGGGGCCATCCTCGATGTAAGCCTCGCCCTCCCAGTCATCCGGAGGCGCGACGGTTCGAATGATAGGCAGCTCATAACACTTGGCGAAATCCCAGTCACGCTGGTCCTGGCCCGGAACCGCCATGATGGCGCCGGTGCCATAACCCATCAGGACATAATCCGCGAGGTACAGGGGAACCGGTTTGCCGTTAAACGGATTGAGCAGGTACGCACCGGTGAACACACCCCGTTTTTCCAGGCTTCCCTCAACCGTCAATCGATCCTCTTCGGTCGCCGCCATGGCCTTCGCGACAAAGTCTTCCACGACTGCTCTCTGCCCGGAAACCGTGACTTCAGAAACCAGTGGGTGTTCCGGGGCAAGTACCGCATAGGTCATGCCAAAAGAAGTATCCGGGCGGGTCGTAAACACGCGCACGCTTTGACCCCGCTCGTCGATTCGGCCTTCCGCGTCACACACTTTCATTTCGAATTCAGCGCCCTCGGACCGGCCAATCCAATTGCGTTGCATGGTTTTTACCGCGTCCGGCCAACCCTCCAGTTCATCCAGGCCCTGTAAAAGCTCCTCTGCATAATCGGTAATCTTGAGAAACCACTGCGGAATCGACTTGCGCTCCACAACCGCACCGGAGCGCCATCCGCGGCCGTCCACCACCTGTTCATTGGCGAGCACCGTCTGGTCGACGGGGTCCCAGTTCACTTCCGCATCTTTGCGATAGGCCAGACCTTTTCGCATCAGCCGGGTGAACATCAGTTGCTCCCAACGATAATAATCCGGATCGCAGGTGGCAAACTCCCGCGACCAGTCGTATGCAAAACCCAGCCGTTTCAATTGCCCCCGCATATGCTCGATATTGGCACGGGTCCATTTGGCAGGAGCCGTCTTATTCTTGATGGCCGCGTTTTCAGCCGGCAAACCGAAAGCATCCCAGCCCATTGGTTGCAGGACGTTGCGGCCGCACATCCGGTGATAGCGGCTGATCACGTCGCCAATCGTATAGTTGCGCACGTGCCCCATGTGCAGGGCGCCGGAGGGATAAGGCAACATGGACAGGCAATAGAATTTTTCCGAGCCGTCCTGCTCTTCGACGCGAAACGCACCTTCTCGCTCCCATTTTTCCTGAGCTCTGGGCTCGATTTCAGCAGGATTGTACGGCGTCTTTGCCATATACTGTTATTCCGTTTCTGATTCGATAATGATGAACGGAAGCTTAACCGACACCCCGTATATAGGAAAGACCCGCACATGAGTGAAATTGATCCGATCCTCATTGGTAAAGGCGAGAAACTGCAATACCTGTTGCCGGTTTATGGAAACCGGCATGGCCTGATTACGGGAGCCACAGGCACCGGCAAAACTGTAACCCTGCAAGTCCTTGCGGAGGGCTTCGCCAGGATCGGTGTTCCGGTCTTCCTCGCCGATGTCAAAGGCGACCTCGCCGGGTTGAGCCAGCCCATTTCGCCCCATCCGAAAATTGATGAACGACTGGAGAAAATCGGCATCGAGGATTTTGAGGCAACTGGCTGGCCGGTCGTGTTCTGGGACCTGTTCGGCAAGAGCGGGCACCCCATCCGGACGACGATATCCGAGATGGGTCCGCTGTTACTCTCAAATCTGCTGGAACTCAATGATACCCACCTGTTGCTACTCGACCTGGAAGATCTGAGGGCCTTGCTTCGCTTCGTTGGGGAAAACTCGAAACTGTTTTCGCGGCAGTACGGCAACGTCAGCGCCGCCTCGGTCGCCGCCATTCAGCGCCGTCTGCTGGTGTTGGACGAACAGGGCGCGGAGAACTTTTTTGGCGAGCCTGCCCTGGAACTGAGTGACATCCGCCGAATCGATTTCAGCGGCCGCGGGGTGATTAACGTGCTGGCGGCCGACAAGCTGGTTCATAATCCCAGGCTGTACGCTACGTTTCTGCTGTGGCTGCTTTCGGAACTTTTCGAGGAACTGCCCGAAGTAGGCGATCCGGATAAGCCTGGGCTCGTTTTCTTTTTTGACGAAGCCCACTTGCTTTTCGACCATGCACCAAAAGCCCTGCTGCAGAAAGTTGAGCAGGTAGTCAGGCTGATTCGTTCCAAGGGGGTTGGTGTGTTTTTCGTGACCCAGAATCCGCTGGATGTCCCCGAAACCGTACTTGGACAACTCGGAAACCGCATCCAGCACGCGATGCGGGCTTACACGCCGCGTGAACAAAAAGCCATTCGGGTGGCGGCGCAAACGTTTCGCACCAATCCGAACCTCGACACGGAAACAGCATTTACCCAGATGGGCGTTGGCGAAGCGCTTGTATCTACGCTGGAAGCGAAAGGTATTCCGGGCATCGTCGATCATACCCTCATCCGACCTCCTACTTCGCGTATCGGACCCATCACGGCCGCCGAGCGCAAAGACGTCAGATCGCGCAGCCCGATCGGCAAGCGCTATGACGAAACGCTGGACCGGGAATCCGCCGAGGAAGTGCTCGGGGCCCGTGCCGAAAAAGCAGCCAAAGCGGCCGGAAAGGCAGCGTCTTCAAAGGAATCGCAAAAGCAGGGCAGCAGCCCGAAGAAGACCTCAAGCCGCCGCCAGTCGCCAACTGAAGCCGCCGTTAAGAGCTTTCTGCGCAGCATGAGTACGACGCTTGGCCGCGAAATCATGCGCGGCATTCTGGGGGCGATCAAGAAGGGCTAGGCGTTCGCGCAGTCTCGCTTGCGTGCTCCCGCCTGCGGCTCCTGTGTTGCTTTTTTACAACACGCACAACAATTAAAGGGCTCAGGCGCGATTTTTTTTGCCTTGGTGCCCGTTCGCTTTGCACCGGCCCGTTCGGCTCCGGGGCAGCTTGATAATCTCAAAGGGGATCGCGCGGACGGAAATTGCCCACACCATCCATCGGCGTATTCTCCCGAAATCGCTCAACAATGCGATTAGCGGGCTCTATTGTTGCAATTCCGCCATGCCGAGCAAGCCTGGATTAGGGGCAAAAAAAAACCTCTCCCCTGTGAAGAGGAGAGGCAGGCTTTTGGAGTGATGTACCCGTCTTTCGCGCCCTGCAACCTTGCTAAACGTTGCAGTTTTACCAAGGTTGGTTGTAATAATACCACTAAATGCCTCAAAAGCAAACTCAGTTTACCGGGAGGTTATCAATCAGGCGGGTTTGGCCACACCACACGGCAGCCAGCAGCCGGAGTGCGCGATCACCCGCTTTCGGGATTTCCAGATCGCTTGCGCGCCGGAAGGCAAGGTAGTCGACGCGCAGCTGCTGCGCTTCCAGTTTGACGGTAGCCTGATGCTCCAGGAGGTCCAGTTTAGTGTCGGCGACAGCCGCGCGGTCCGCGGTATCCTGCAAAATCCTGTTTAACTGGCCGGCGGCTTTCCTTTGTGTTGTGTCGAGGTAATTGTTGCGTGAACTCATGGCAAGACCTCCGGATTCCCGCACGGTAGACAGAGGCACGATCTTGATGCGGTAGCCCAGGTCTTCGACCAGCCGTCGAATCACCAGGAGTTGCTGATAGTCTTTTTCACCGAAGACAGCAACATCCGGACATACGAGGTTGAACAGGCGTGCGACCACGGTCACGACACCATCAAAATGCCCTGGTCGGGAAGCGCCTTCCAGAATGGTTGATAAACCACGGGCGGCCAGCAGCCTCACCCCATTTTCCGGCCCCCAGGGATACATCGTCTTGTTGTCCGGAACAAAAGCGAGGTCACAACCAGCCGTTTCCAGTTTCCGCAGATCCGATTCCAGGGTGCGTGGATAAGAGTCGAAGTCTTCTCCTTCCCCAAACTGGGCAGGATTTACGTAGATGCTGGTGACCACCCGGTCAGCATGTTCCCTGGCGGCCTTGACCAGGGCCAGGTGGCCATCGTGCAGGTTTCCCATTGTCGGGACCAGTGCTGACTTCAGACCTTTCTTTTTCCAGGGCCGGGTGAAAGACCACAATTGCCCGCGGTTTTCGGCCAACTCCATATCAGTACTCATGCTCCTCTGACGGGAAACGGCCCTCGCGCACGCTTTGAACGTAGGCCCTGAAGGCGCCCTCCACGGTATCGCTCTGCTGCATGAAATCAGCGACGAACTTCGGGGCCCGCTCACCCAGGCCCAGCATGTCATGCATGACCAGAACCTGCCCGTCGCAATCAACACCGGCCCCGATACCGATCACCGGAACATCCAGTGCGGCAGCAACTGCCTTGCCCAGGGCGGCAGGCACACATTCCAGCACCAGCATCTGGGCACCCGCCTCTTCGATGGCCTGCGCATCCTGCAGTAATTGCCTGGCAGAGACTTCATCCCGCGCCTGGACCTTGAAGCCACCCAGCTGATGCACACTTTGCGGTGTCAGCCCCAGGTGTCCGCATACCGGCGCGCCCCTGCTCGTCATGTACTCCACGATGCCGATCATCGGGCCTGCGCCCTCCAGCTTGACCATCGAGCTTCCGGCACCAAGCAGGATAACGGCATTTTCCATCGCTGTGGATTCATTATGAAAACTGCCAAACGGCATGTCGGCGAGCAGAAACGTTCTTTCCAGGCCCTGCGAAACACATTGGGTGTGATAGGCAATGTCCTCGACACTGACACCCACCGTGGAATCACGACCCTGGACAACCATACCGAGCGAGTCCCCCACCAGGATAATGTCCACGCCGGCCTGATCCATGGCTTGGGCAAAGGTCGCATCGTAGCAGGTGAGCATGGCGATTTTCTCGCCTTGCTGCTTCATGCCGGACAGATGATTGATGGTAAGCGCTGCGGTGTTCATGATGAAAATTCCTGTATCAGTCAGGACATGGGTACAACGGACTCCACTTCGCGGAGGCCAATCCTGTTCAGGCAATCTGCTGCCTTGCCCCTGCCGGGAATCCTGAAATCCGGCTCAAGTTCGAGGATCGGCACCAGCACGAAAGCCCGTTGGTGCATTCGTGGATGCGGAATCCGAAGGTCTTTTGACCTCAGCACCAAATCATCATATGTGAGCAAATCCAGGTCAATGCAACGGGGGCCCCACCGCAAATCACCCCGTTCCCTGCCAAAGTCTTCCTCGATTCCCTGCAAAAACAAGAGCAACTGCAGCGGCTGCATCTGGGTATCGAGTTCCGCCACCGCGTTAATGAAATCCGGCTGATCCGCAACGCCCCAGGGTGCAGAACGATAAAGCTTTGAATGGCGCAGAAGTGAAATACTACCGGACGACCCAATCAGGGACAACGCCGACTCCAGCAGCGTCACGGAGTTACCTCGATTTCCTCCCAGGCCGATCCAGGCGCCCATGATCCAATCCGGTCAGCCTGTCGTCGGTGCGCGTCGCCGGTAACGATTCCGCGGCCGGTCTCTTGCCGACCCCCTGTCGTAACCCAGGTCTCGCTGAAAATCCACTCCCCGCTGGGCCTTTGTCCAGAATTTGCACAAGGGCTCGAGCGATGGATCTTCCGACGCCCGCATCAACAGGAAATCATAGCCCGCACGGAAGCGTTGCTCGTAAAGCAGGCGCTTCCAGCGCTTGCCCTGCGTCTTTTTGAAACGTGCCTGCATGAGCCAGATTTGCCGGGTGACGGCACTGAAGCGGCGCGGAATGGCTGTCCTCATCACCTGGGCTGAAATGGCCTCTTCCGAAGCATTCATCAGAGCAACGTATTCTGACTCTCCCGCATCGATCAGGGCTTGTGACCTTTCCTGGACCGGCTGCCATAACAATGCCGCGATGAGGAATGCAGGCGTTACCGGCTTGCCGGTCCTGACCCGTTCATCGGTGTTCCCGAGCGTTTTGTGCAACACCGGGCCGATCAGAATCTTGCCGGGTCCGGACCCCTTCGGGAGTCCGGGAAACAAGGTCGTGCTCAGACCAAAACGCTGCAACGCTTCAAGGCTGCGCAAACCGTGCCCGGTCAGGAAGAGCTTGCAGATTTCCTCGAACAGGCGTGCGGTTGGAACATTCTCCAGCAGGGGGGCCAGCGACGGAATCTGTTTGGCGGTATCTTCGTCCGGTTCGACGCCCAGTTTGGCCACGAATCGTGCCGCCCGAAGCAGGCGCACCGGGTCTTCCTGGTAACGAACGCCCTGGTCTCCAATCAGGCGCAGACGCCTCTCCGTCAGGTCCTTGTATCCACCGACGTAGTCGCGGATATCACCGCTGACCGGGTCAAGAAAAAGCGCATTGATCGTGAAATCACGCCGCTTCGCGTCTTCTTCAACCGTGCCGAAAACATTATCACTCAGTATCCGCCCGTTCTGCTGATCACGATCATCGTCCGGCGAAAACATTCCTCTGAATGTGGCCACTTCGATCAGCGCGCCCGAAACTCGTACGTGAGCCAATCTGAATCTGCGGCCGATCAGGCGGCAGCGTGGAAAAACATCCTGCACTTCCTCGGGTGTCGCACTCGTCGCGACGTCGAAATCCTTGGGCGCCTTGCCAAGCAGCAAATCACGCACACTGCCGCCCACGATAAAGGCCTCGAAACCGGCCAGTTGCAAGTCTCTGACTACTTCCGTCGCATGCGGGCAGAGCTCTTTGAGCCTGATTCCATGTTCGGACTGGGGAATGGTGACAAAATCGCTAATGTTATTTTTACGCTATATGACAGGTTGAACGAAGCGGTTGCGCTAGTTTAACATGAGCGCCCGGATGTTCATTAAGTTCGTTTAATTTACGAAATCGGGACGCTCCCTTCGTCTAGCGGTCCAGGACGCCGCCCTCTCAAGGCGGAAACACGAGTTCGATTCTCGTAGGGAGCGCCAATTTTTTGGAAACGAGACTCCCCTATGACATTTGTTGTTACCGAAAATTGCATTAAATGCAAGTACACCGATTGCGTCGAAGTCTGCCCCGTCGATTGTTTCCACGAGGGCCCGAACTTCCTGGTGATTGATCCGGAAGAATGTATCGACTGCACGCTGTGCGAACCGGAATGCCCTGCCGAGGCCATTTACCCCGAGGACGACCTTCCGGAAGGGCAGGAAATCTTTATTGAGCTCAATGCTGAGCTGTCCCTGGAATGGCCGGTGATCACGGAACAGAAAGACCCTCCGGCCGATGCTGAAGCATGGGACGGCAAAGAGGGCAAGCTGGAGCTTCTGGAAAAATAAGACCAGGCTCTTCAACCCAGCCGGGCGCGTATGACTTCCAACACATGCTCTGCGGCATCCGGCTCACAATCCGTGCCATCCGCATATTTTATATAGACGCGTGTCTTGTCTCCGTCCGGCCTGGTGAAAGTCTGGTAAGCACCGCTGTAATCTTCACTCTTGTCCCGGCTCCAGAACGCCATTTTTTTGAAAAAACCACCCTCACTCTTGAATTGCTGGTAATAATCGAAACGGTAAACACCCTTTTCATCGAGACTTACCCGTTCCATGCCCGCGCGCTTAATCACCAGGCCGAGGCGGCGGTGGGCGCTTTCCGGTGAGTCTTCAACCATGAGGTACAAACCCTCCGAAGACCACCTGAAGCTGGAATTGGCATCGAGGCCCGAAGTCGTACTCGAAATCCTGGGTGGTTTGGTTTCCATCACCAGCGAAGGAGGTGGGACCGGAGGCGACAGGATGATCAGCGCTGAGCTGGAATCCGGACGGTCCATTCCTTCAGGAATCTCCAACGGCGCCGTTTCGGCCGCGTCATAGTATTCCGGTCGTTTCTCTCCGAACGAGCATGCAGCGAGTAGCAGGACAGCGAATGCCGTCATGATTGCGCAGAAGTATCGGACTAAACTCATCATAAATATCATACCGTCGGGTCGAGCCCGCTTTAACCATTTAAACCTGGATCAGCCCCAGGTCATCCAGAACCTGCCTCAGCCGCTCGCGCAGCGACGTGTCCAGTTCGGTCAGGGGCAATCGAATCCGCGGGCCGACCAGGTTCATTTCAAAAAGAGCCCATTTTACAGGAATCGGATTGGTTTCGATCATTAAAAGATCGAAAAGTGGCCGCAAGCTCCGCTCGATCTTCCCGGTGAGCGCCCAGTCATGTTGCGTCGCGGCCACGCACAGTTCATGCATCATGCCTGGAGCCACGTTGGCCGCTACTGAAATGACCCCCTTGGCGCCCTGCTTCATCGATTGGAGACAGCTGGAATCATCCCCGCTGAGCACCGTGAAATCCGGCCCGCAGCGCGACAGCAGTTCATCAATCCTGCCAGTCTCGGCGACGGCCTCCTTGATGCCGGTGATGCGGGGATGCCGTGACAGGCGCTCAACGGTTGCAGGAAGCATATCGACCGCGGTCCGGGAGGGCACATTGTAAAGCACGACGGGGATTGCTGAAGCGTCGGCGATCGCCGTGAAATGGGCTTCGAGACCGGCCTGAGTCGGTCGATTGTAATAAGGCGTGACGACCAGCGCCGCATCAGCACCCGAGTCGCCGGCCAACCGGGTCTGTTTCAGCGCGGACGCCGTAGATGCACTGCCGGTACCGGCCAGCACGGGTATTCTTCCCGCCACCCGCTCAATGATCCTGGAAAGCATGTCCGTGAACTCGTCTTGCTCCAGGGTCGCTGACTCACCGGTCGTCCCGGCGACGACCAGTCCATCGGTGCCGTTTTGGAGGTGCATTTCCACAAGGCGGTCAAGCGCATCGAAGTCGATGCTGCCCTGATCGGTGAAGGGTGTCACCTGTGCTACGATGCTGCCGTTGAACATGGAATCGAAAAGCTCGGAATTGGGCGTCATGGTACTTGCGGTACTACATGCTGGCAAGTATGCTGCTTTTGCTCATTGATTGATATAAAAAATGGAGCGTTGATGGTCAGCATCGGCAAGAAGGCAGCCAACTTTTCAGTTCTGGCTACCGGCGGCAAAACCGTATCACTGGATGATTTCAAAGACACCAAGCTCATCATCTATTTCTATCCCAAAGACAGCACGCCCGGGTGCACGCTCGAGGGGCAGAACTTTCGGGATCACTACAATGAGTTCAAAAAAGCAGGCGCCGAAATACTGGGTGTGTCCCGTGACAGCCTGCAGAGGCATGAAAATTTCAAGGCGAAACAGAATTTCCCTTTCGACCTGCTGTCTGACGAGGACGAAAAGCTTTGCAAACAATTTGATGTGATCCATGAAAAAAATATGTACGGGCGAAAGGTGTTGGGAATCGTCCGCAGCACCTTCCTGCTCGACGGGAACGGCATCCTGCGCCGGGAATGGCGCAAGGTACGGGTCAAGGGTCACGTTGAGGAGGTGCTCGAGGCTGTAAAGTCCCAGTAATCCACATACCCCCACACTGCCAAGGAAGAACCCTTTAATGGGAAGTGATAAACGTCTTTATATACTCGATACCAACGTGCTGATGCACGACCCCACCGCTATTTTCCGCTTCGAAGAACATGATGTATTTCTGCCCATGATGGTGTTGGAAGAACTCGATGCTGCAAAAAAGGGCTTGTCGGAGGTTGCCAGGAACGTGCGCCAGGTGAGCCGTTTCATCGGTGAAATGATGCAGAAGCAAGGGGCGAGCCGACTCGATGAAGGCTTGCTGTTGCAGGAACCGGATGGACTGGAACTCGACGCCGGCACCGGCCGGCTATTTTTTCAAACCGCGATGCCGGAATGCCACTCCAGCCTCCTGAGAGACGGATCATTTGCGGACAACGAGATTTTGAGCACCGCCATTTCCATCCAGGAATCGCTCTCGAACCAGGACATCGTGCTCGTTTCCAAGGACATCAACCTGAGAATCAAAGCTGCCATTCTTGGTGTCCAGGCCGAAGACTACTATAACGATCGCGCCCTGGACGACCTCAGCCTGCTTTACCGGGGCATACGGCTGCACGATGAAGGATTCTGGGAGGCGCATCCCCAGGTCGAATCCTGGAACGACAGCGGCCGTGCCCATTACCGGATTCCCATTGACGAGGAAAACAGCTGGTATCCCAACCAGTGCGTTGCAATTGGCGAGGAAGGCGGAATAGAGGCCGTCGTCAAGCAAGTGGACAAGAACAGTGTGAAGCTCAGCCTGGCCGATGATTACTACGAAGGCCGAAAAAACGTGTGGGGTATATATGCCCGCAACCGCGAACAGAATTTTGCGCTCAACTTGCTGATGGACCCAGACGTGGATTTCGTCACCCTGATGGGGACCGCCGGCACGGGAAAGACTCTGTTGACGCTCGCGGCGGGGCTGTCACAAACCATGGACGAAAAACGCTATTCGGAAATTATCGTGACCCGGGCCACGGTCTCAATCGGCGAAGACATCGGTTACCTGCCGGGAACTGAAGAGGAAAAGATGACGCCCTGGATGGGGGCATTGACGGACAACCTGGAAGTGCTCACCCAACCCCAGGAGGGTGGCGAGTGGGGCCGGGCCGCCACCAACGACCTGTTGGCCAGCCGGGTCAAGGTCCGGGCGCTGAATTTCATGCGTGGAAGGACGTTCCTGAACCGCTTCGTGATCATTGACGAGGCGCAAAACATCACGCCCAAACAAATGAAAGCACTCTTAACGCGGGCGGGGCCGGGTACGAAAATGGTCTGCCTGGGTAATGTTGAACAGATCGACACGCCCTACCTGACAGAGACCACATCCGGCCTCACGTTCGCGGTTGACCGCTTCAAGCACTGGGAGCACGCGGGCCACATCACGCTCCGGCGCGGCGAACGATCACGCCTGGCGGATTTTGCTTCCGATGCGCTGTAGTTGGTGGTACCCAGCCATGCCGGTAATCAAGAAATATGAGCTCGGGGGGAACCGGGTGTCTGTGCGCAGTACCTCCATCTGTCGGGAACAGATGAAGAGCGCACAGGGATGTCATGAGCGTGTACTGCGTACAAGCACCCGGTTCCACATGTGTACAGTTTTTAGCTCCAGTGGAGCCGCTTCAACAAGAATGATCAGTGGTTGCGGGCGTCGATCAGGCTGGTATCCGGGTGGAAGCTGTACCAGGCGAACCAGTACATCCGATGCACCGGCAGCGGTTCGCCGGCCAGGTATCCCCTGACCCCCCCGGCCTGGTCTACCTCCAGGCGCAGAGGCCTGCCGTCCAGATCGTGTTCCCAGATACCCTGGGTGATTAGCCAATCGGATTCCACCGCAATGGAGTGGTCTGCGATTTCCAGGCCATAGATGACTTTTTTGACATGCAAGCGTGCATCGGTGGCATTGACCGGGAAAAGAAGACGATCGCTGGACGCGTAGTCACCGTAGGCGTTCTTGCTGTAATTACGCGCGTCCACAGGCGGTTTCAGGACGGCAGCGTCCGGGTTCTCCCGGCGCCAATCGACCCAGGCCGCCATGGTCACAGGCACCGATTCCAGAGAGGCTCCCCTTTCAGGCCCAGCAAGCGAGCGACCTGTTATTTGTTGCCAGATGGAGAAGGTCAGGCGGTCATACATGATCAAATCGTTGTTATGCAACAACCCTGAGACGCCCAATTCCGTCTCCTGCCCATTGACGATACGGATAAATGCGACGCCTGAACCACAAAGAGGACAGTAAGTCACGGCAACCGGCAAATCACCGAAGCGGTCATTGACGATTTCGTGCCGATCGAGAATGCGGACAGGATAGGCGCGTGTCTTCCCAGCCAGGCTGACCGCCAGAACAAGATCGTCGGCATCCAGAAAATCGACCTCTCCCACCGCCAGGAATTGCGGTTGGTCGATGGAAGGAATGCAATCGCGCTGAGCACAGCCCTGGAAAACCTGGTTGATATCGGCGTCTATGTCTTCCTGATCTATGCCAAACGTGTCAAAGAGAATATCCGTCTCGTACCCACGGGGATTACCCGGCCGGGGTTCCCCTTCACTGCCGGCGAAAACGGGCTGGGCCAACATCGCCAGCATAAGCAGAACCATCCACCTCATTCCGGGTTTTCTTCCGCCTCGCCGATGACCTCGTTTTCCGCCGTTGCTTTTTTGTCTTTCTGTTTGCGGGGCCAGGCGTTCATAACCGCTTTCACAAGCGTGGCCAGCGGGATGGCAAAAAATATTCCCCAGAAACCAAACAGCCCGCCAAATACGAGAATGGCCAATATGATCGCAACCGGGTGCAGATTCACCACCTCGGAAAACAGCAGGGGCACCAGGAGGTTGCCGTCCAAGGCCTGTATGATCGCGTAGGCGATCATGACCTGCCCAAAGTCCCAG
Source organism: uncultured Lysobacterales bacterium (assembly GCA_947258865.1). Classification (GTDB taxonomy): domain Bacteria; phylum Pseudomonadota; class Gammaproteobacteria; order Xanthomonadales; family SZUA-36; genus CAMYKC01. The sequence continues at coordinate 17,502 of CAMYKC010000020.1, read as the reverse complement.
CCCCAGCCAAACTGGAAAAAAGCCACCAGGGCAATCGGCAAAGTCACGACTGCTGCGCCGATATAGGGGATCAATACGGAAAAACCGACCAGCGTAGCCAGCAGGGCTGAATACTGCAGGTCGAGCACTATGAACGTGATGTAGGTAACGCCACCAACGATTACAATCTCAACCACTTTGCCCCGAACATAATTGGCAATCTGCGCTTCCGACTCTGTCCATACCCGGTTTACCAGCGATCTGTCGCTTGGCAGTCGATCAGCGATCCAGCCGATCATCAAGTCCTTGTCCTTGAGAAAGAAAAAGACCAGTACGGGGACCAGAACGAGGTAAATAATCAGCCCTATGACGCTTGCGACCGAGGCCAGCGACCAGCCGAGCACTTGCTGGCCCAGGTTGGCCATTTCCTGACCAAGTTGACTGATGATGGCCTGGATCTGCTCCTCGGAAACCATTTGTGGATAGGCCTGAGGCAGTTGCTTCAACAACTCCTGACCCTGTGTGATCCAGTTGGGGAATTGCTGTACCAATTGCGTCAACTGCCGCGACACGATCGGAATCAGACCGAACATCACGAACAACAGGAAGGTAACGAACAACAGAAAAACGATGATAACGGCTGCCATCCTGGGCAACCTGTGCCTCTGCAGCCGGCTGACCAGAGCCTCCAGGAGATAGGCAATGACGATACTGGCAAACATCGGGGCCAGCCATTTGCCAAGACCAAAAATGATCGCGAAACCGATGACCAGAAACAGGCCGAGGATCACGACTTGAGGGTCGGAGAACGAGCGTCTGAACCAGTCTCTCAGCAGATCCATGGCTGTCCTTTATCGGGAGGTGAAGCTGGAATCAGAAACTCAGGGTCCACATCGCTTCGACCTCAAACCGCTGGTCGAGCTCTTCGGTGGTTACACCCAGGACACTGCCGCCAAACGCATATTCGGAAGGCGCGTATGCCGCGTTGAACGCGAGGCGACTTCGATCTCCGGTACGACGTGAATACCCTACCACCATCGCACTGCTGGCCAAATCACCCGCAAGCGCCTGGCTGAGCAATTTCGAGGAAGGCGACGGCTGGGTCCGGGTACTCAGATCGATATGCCACTGTTGGTCTTTGCCATCGCTCCACGTATAGCCAACGCTGTAAACGGTGAGGTCTTCCCAATTGAATGCAGGGCTGGTGGAGTCACCCAGCAAGGACAGGAAGCGATTGGGCAGGTAGCGGCTTGGGAAAGCACTGATTTCGCTGTACATCACGCGCTCGATGGCGACGCTTAGCCACGAGAGTTCACTGGCCTGAAACGCCAGGCCAATCCTTGCTCGTGCCGGAATATCGAGGTCGGCGGGCTGAGAATATACGCCCCGGTAAGCGGCAAATTCTTCCATGTCGATACGGGACTGGAATCCGGCGTCAAATGCGATACCGCTGACAACTTCCTGATGAACCGCCAGGCGCACTCCGGTACCGTAGCCCGATTCCTGGTAAGGTGCGTAGCCGGCATTCAGCCAGGTAGTCTGGCTCGGGGAACTGGCTGCGAACAGCCCCAGGTTTGCGGCACTGTAGCGCTGGTAGGCGATCACGGCTGAAACGCCAAGAACGCCGCTGTCGCCGAATTGATGCTCGATGCCAGGGGCGAAGTACTGACGCTCGAAATTCGTCCCCTCGAACACCGGTTCGGAGTTCGTGTCAGGCCATAAGAATTCGCTGCTCGATTGCCACTCAAAATTCAGGTTGATCCAGGTATCCGGGGGCGATTCGAGGTCCGCGGCAAAATCCGGCAAGATCAGGAGTTCGCTGCTTCTCAACCAGGAAACATGAATTGGTTTCGCATCTTCGGGCTGGAGATAAGCGGGTGTCAGTTCCTGGGCAAGGTATTCCTGCCAGGGGCCCAACTCGAAGCCAATGACGTAAAAAGAAGTCAGCCCGGCACCTCCGGCCGCGAAGCTTACACCGGGCAAGCCGCTGGCCTGGGCGCCGGCTAAACCCGGCATTAATCCCAATATGGCTATCGCTGTCGTGGCAAATCGCGATCGCAAAACTGTGCCTGCTCCTTATAAAAGATGCATTATTTCACCGTGAAATATGGCAGGAATACAACACCTTGTCAACGTGAATCACCGGTTTGACGGACCGGTGCAGGTGAGTACCAATGGATGTATTCCAAGTGTTTGTTTTTTATGAAGCTGTATAAACTGCGGGCGGGCACTTGACCGCCGTCATGAAAGCGGCACAAAAATGGCGGCGTTTTTCATTCCGTTGTTAGAATGCAACAGGGCAAAAACGAACAAAACGGTTGATCAAATGCAAGCACCCGTCATCGAAAGATCCGTACTCACAATCGCCGGCTCGGATAGCTGCGGAGGAGCGGGCATTCAGGCCGATCTGAACACCTTTGCCGCCTTCGGCGTTTATGGCGCATCGGTCATCACGGCCGTAACTGCGCGCAATACCTTGGCGACACAAGCAGTTGAGCCGGTATCCGACCGGATGATCGTCGAACAGATGGAATCAGTCCTCGAGGATCTGCCCATTTGTGCTATCAAGACCGGCATACTTCCCAGCGTGGCGGGCATCGCGATTCTGGGTGACTTACTCGAGCAACAGGATCCTCTGATTCCGATGGTAGTTGATCCGGTCGTCATCGAGCCCAAGGGTAAAGAACTGACCGGAGAAATAGCGCTGGAGGCCATCCGGAATCATCTGTTTCCTCTCGCGACCGTAATTACGCCCAATCGCGAAGAGGCTGAGGTGCTCACCGGAATGCCGATCAAGGATATGGATGACATGAAAGCAGCGGCTGAAGAGCTCCTGAAGGGCGGTTCTCATGCTGTATTTCTGAAAGGAGGGCGTTTTGGCGGCCAGGAAATCACGGATATCCTGTTAACGCCGGACGGCCTGGAAACCTACACCCACCGGGCATTCGAAGGGCGCTTTCACGGTACCGGCTGCGCGTTGTCTTCAGCAGTTGCGGCTGGTCTTGCCATGGAGAAACCTTTGCCTGAAGCCGTCAGGGATGCCGTGGACTACGTGCAAGTTTGCCTGGAAAACAGCCGGGCTCCTGTCAAGGGGCGGCTGGGTCTGCTGGGCCATCTTCCCAGAGACTGATCGCTCACAAACACTGCTCGATCCCGGGTTCAGCCTTTCTGAACCCGTTCGATTATCGCATCAGCAAAAGAATCTGTATGACCGCTGCCCCCGAGATCCGGGGTCGTGCGATCAGCAGCAAGGATGGTCTCCCTGATGGCCGACTTCAGGCTCTGCGCCCGGTCGTTCATCTCCAGGTGCGCAAGCATTTGCGCCGAAGCCAGTAACAGGGCGCAGGGATTGGCCAGTTTTCGGCCGGCAATATCCGGGGCGGAGCCGTGAACGGCCTCAAAAATGGCTGCAGCCTCGCCGATATTGGCGCCTGGCGCGAGCCCCAGGCCGCCGACCAGTCCGGCACAGAGGTCCGAGATAATGTCCCCAAAGAGGTTGGTGGTCACGATCACGTCGAATTGTTGCGGGTCCATTACCAGCTTCATGCAGGTGGCATCGACGATCATTTCCTCGCACTGGATATCGGGATATTCTGCTGCCACTCCGCGCGCTACATCGAGAAACATTCCCGACACGGTCTTCAGAATATTAGCCTTGTGCACAAGCGTGACTTTTTTCCGGCCGGTCCGGCGGGCCAATTCGAAAGCGTAGCGGGTTACCCGCTCGCTGCCTTTCTTCGTGATCACCATCTTGGATTCCGCCGTGTTGCCATCTGCGCTGACTTTGGCATCCGCGGCGAGGTAGGCGCCCTCGGTGTTCTCGCGAACCGTGATGATGTCGACGTCTTCATAGCGGGCCCGGGTTCCAGGCATGGAGACGACCGGGCGGACGTTTGCGTAGAGGTCGAACATCTCTCGCAGGGTGACATTGATTGAACGAAAACCCATTCCGATCGGAGTCGTCAACGGGCCCTTGAGCGCAACGCAGTTCCTGCGGATGGACTCCAGAGTCGGCTCCGGCAACAAATCACCGTGTTTGTCGAGCGCCGGTAACCCAGCCTCTACGAATTCGTAGTCAAGGCCACAGTCGAGTGCTTCCAATACCCGGAGACTGGCCTCCATGATTTCCGGGCCGATACCGTCGCCGTTAATGACACTGATCGTCTGACTCATTTGGTGTTCTCCGCGGGTCGCAAAAAGCGGCTGATTATATCAAAGGCAGCTGATCGGGCGTGGCAAGCCGGCGTAGCGGCAGGCCTGCGTGCCGGGACCATCCGGAAACAGCCGGTACAGGTAGCGGCTGTTGCCTTTTTCATCGCCAAGACGCTCCCGGGTTAGCCGCACGAGGGCACGCATGGGTGGTTCGATCTCGAACTGTTCGAAATATTCGCGAAAGATTCCCAGCACGGCCCAATGGTCCGCCTCGAGGATGAGGCCATCTGATTTTGCCATGGTCGCGGCAACATCCCCGGACCATGCCAGCCAATCCAGAAGGTAGCCTTTTTCATCGACTGGCAACGACTCGCCATTCGGAAGCTGCAGGAAATTTTCGTTCATTTCCAGCTCAGACAGTGATCGTGATCCTTGACCAGAAGCGCGAACTCCGCGTCACTGACCAGGCGTATGCCCAATTCACGGGCAAGGCCGATAAGCCCACGCGCCTCGAGGTCCGCCGTCGCGAACCCGGTCGACTTTGCAACGGCGGCGGCAGGATTCATACGGGCTTCGAGCAAATGCATGACGCCCACGTCCAGAAAGAGGATGAAATCCTGCGGCTCGCAACAGGTCGCGCAGGCGTCAAGCGCCTCGACTCCGGTGCCCAGGACCAGGTGAAGACAACGCGCGGTTTTTTCCACAGATGAAATCATCGTCTCAGATCACCAGAGCGTGGCGGCAACCGCGCCAATTCTGTTTCATCTGATCCGCACTCAATGCCCGGACCGGCAAGAGCAGCCGAATACCATGGCATTCGCATCGATCAAGCCATTCTTGCTGGGCGTGCAATCGAACTTCGGCGAGATCAGGCAACGCAGCCCAGGACCGGTAACCGACCGGCAGCATGGCGGGGACGGTCTCGCGCTCTGCGGCCAACTGCATCAGGGCGCTGCCCAGGAAATAAACATCCAGCCTGAAGTCGAGTGCGGCAGCCGCCAGGGCAAAATCAAGATCGGCGCGAGCCGCCCGATGCTCGTAGGGCCGGCTCCGGACCATCAGGCAGATGCCGCCCGGACTTGCTGTCGCCATCAGAAAGTCACCACGCGGTCACAGGAAGACATCAATTCCAAGACTTCCGCAAGGCCTGCCTCACGAAATCCCTCGACCGGTGCCCGTTCCAGCCTGCGCTGCGAGGCTGACGAACACAACAGCAGTGGTATTTGCTTTTGGCTCGATAAGTCGAGCCAGGATTCCGCCAGGGATGGTGTGCCACTGTCCAATACACGGCCCTCGAGCGCCTGGTAAACACCCTCTTCACGGAAAAAGACTGCAGCGAGGAGAAGTCCATTGTCAATCATCGCCCGCGACAATCGCAGGGCCGTAACGCCCAGACTGCCTCCCCAGGGACTTTCATTGACGATGACGAGTGTTTTCACGATAAACTGCCTATCCTGCCCGGCTTCGAAAAGCCTGGAATTGCGGCAGTGCCGGGCCCATATTCATGAAACCACGCTGCCATAACGTTGTCGAACTGGCGACAGCAAAGTCTCGGGGAAAGAATGTCATCGGTCAAGCTTTCAAGAATCATCCCAAGCCGGCTTTTGGTGCTGGTATTCACCGCTTGCACCAGCCTGGCCAGCGTCGCGCAGACCAAACAGCTGGAGTTGCCCGACATGGGTGCGTCCGCGGAGACCATTCTCTCGCGTGCCGAAGAAAAGGAATATGCCAAGGCGCTGGTCCGGCAGATGCGTGCCTATGAAGTCCTGAACGAAGACCCGCTGATCAGTGCCTATTTTGAAGATATGGGCTTTCGTTTGGCTTCCAACAGCGACCGGCCGGACAAGGCCTTCACATTTGTTGTAATCAATCAACCGGTGGTCAACGCCTTTGCCGCACCCGGCGGCGTAATCGCGCTTTACAGCGGGCTGATCCTCGCCGCCGACGATGAAAACGAGGTTGCCGGCGTCCTGGCCCACGAGATCGCGCATATCACCCAACTGCACCTTTACCGCGCGCTGGAAAATCAGAAGGCCATGACCATACCCATCGCACTGGCGATGCTCGGTCTGATTCTCGCCGGCGGTGGTGGTGGTGAAGCCCAGAATGAATACGAAGCCGACCGGATCGGGATATCGACGCTGTCGAGGGCTGGTTACGATCCGGCCGGGATGGGGGAATTCTTTGAAAAAATGAGCCGGATCACCCGCGCCATGGGCGAAGGGCCGCCGGAATACTTGCGCACCCACCCCGTTTCCGTCAGCCGTATCGCGGAAGCCGATAACCGGGCGCAGAATCTGCCCGTAAAAACAACCTCCGACGGAAAAGATTTTTACCTCGTACAGGCTCGGCTGCGCGCAATGACGGAGAAATCCCCTGACACGGCGCTCGAGTGGTTCGATCACCGAATGGACCGGGCGGACATCAGCCAGGCCGAGAACGACGCCCTGTATTACGGCCGCGCCATCGCTCTGCAAAACAAGGGCGATTACGAAAAAGCACGGAAACTGCTTCAAAATCTGATGGACCGTGATCAACACCTCGCCTACGAACTGCAAATGGCTGATCTGGACCTGGATTCGGGGTTCGATGGAAAAGCCATCGACCGCCTGGCAGGCCTGTATCACAGTTTTCCGGGCAACCACGCCATCTCCATGCAATACGCACAGGCTTTGCTGAAAAGCCAGAATCAGCGGCAGGCCGCAACGGCCGCCGTCGTCCTCAGGCAACAAATCCTGGTTCGGCCAAATGATCCGAACCTCTATGAGCTGTACGCGCGTTCAGCCAACATTGCCGGAGACAAGGTACGGGCCAGGGAGGCAATAGCGGAATCCTATTACCTGCGGGGTGGGATCCACGAAGCCGCCATGCAGCTCCAGGAACTGGCCGCAAAAGACGATCTGGATTACTACGAACGCGCCCGGATCACGGCGCGCATCAACCAGCTTCGACTGGAACTGGCCAAGCTCGGGAAGGAAGAGCAGTAGGCTTAAATAATTCTGTAACATGCAGCACTATAATGGTGTATCCACAATGGATACAGGAATCGCATTGAGCAAAAAACAACCTCTCGTATTGGTCGTAGATGACGAAGCGGCCATCTGCGACATGATCCAACTTGCGCTGGAACAGGCCGGTATGCGCTCACAAGCTGCTTCGAACGCATCTGAAGCGTTGGTGTGCATATCCGACAACCGACCGGATATGATCCTGATGGATTGGATGATGCCGGGGGTCAGTGGAATTGAACTGGTCAGGCGGTTGCGCAAGGATTTCCTGACCGAAGACATCCCGATCATCATGCTGACGGCCAGGGTGACGGAAGACGACAAAGTCTCGGGCCTGGAAGCCGGGGCAGACGACTATCTCATCAAACCCTTCTCGCCCAGGGAATTGCTGGCGCGCATCAATGCCGTTCTGCGCCGCAGTAGCCCAGGGAATGAGAACGGACAATTGACGGTTGGCAAACTACACATGGACACATTCTCCCGGCGGGTCTTATCCGGTGAAGTCGAAATCCATCTGGGCCCAACCGATTACCGCCTGCTCGAATTTTTCATGACACACACTGGACGTGTCTACAGCCGCAGCCAGTTACTCGATAGAGTCTGGGGATCCAATGTATACGTTGAAGAACGAACAGTGGATGTTCATATCAGACGTTTGCGACAAGCCTTGGAAAAGGGCGGGGTTAGTGCATATTTGCAGACGGCTCGTGGACATGGCTACCGCTTCCTGGCCGAGGACTGAAGTCTGTTGACCGAAGAAAGCGATTAGGCACCTTATGTCAGTTTGGAGCTGGAAATCCTGCATTGGACGAATACTTATCGTCGGTATGGCTGCACTGGCGGCCGGTTGGATTATTGGTTATCCCGGTTGGGTCTTGCTAACCACCTTCGTTATTTACGCTTCGTGGCACGTTGTTCAACTCACCAGACTGCAAATCTGGTTACAGCATCCAGAACGTGATCCTCCAAAAAGTTACGGTGCCTGGGCTCAAATTTTCGACCAAGTCAGCGCCCTGGAACGACAACGCAGCGAGCAGAAACAACAATACCTGTCAAAAATCACGGAATTTCAAACCCTTACCGATGCCTTTCCAGACGCTACGCTGGTCATCGGTGAAGATAATGAAATCAATGCATTCAATTCCGCGGCGGGCTTGCTGCTGGATCTCAAGGAAAGCCGGGACATAGGCCGGCCGGTCACCAAGCTGCTTCGAAGTCCGGAATTCGCCGAATGGCTTGCTGTTCACGATGAAGTGGACAGCCGCCTGGAAATGCAAGCACAGAACAATTACAGCACCTGGTTTGAAATCAGCATGGTGTCAATCGGAGAACATCAGCGGCTTATCATCTTGCACGATATAAGCGAAGTTCATCATGTTGAACAGATCAGGCGCGATTTTGTGACCAATATCTCCCATGAACTCAGAACACCGCTAACCGTTATGCTTGGCTACCTCGAACTGTTCCAGGACCGGTCGGCGTCCGAGATGACCGCTGTCATTCCGCGGATGCATACACAGGTAGTCCCGATGCATTCCATGCTCGATGATTTCCTCGAACTTTCACGCCTTCAGGGTGTTGATACACAGGATCAGGATGAGATTGTCGATGTGGCCGGCATTCTCCTGCAACTCAAGGAACAGGCTGAAGAAATCAGTCGTGGCGGCCATAACCTCCGCTTCGACATCGACAGACAATTAAAACTTTCCGGCAACACTTCTGATCTGGAGAGCGCTTTCCGGAACCTGATTGTCAATGCCCTGAAGTACACGCCAGATGGCGGAGTCGTAACCGTCAGCTGGTTTGGAAGTGATGATGGCCCGGTTATGAGCGTGGCGGACACGGGAATCGGTATACCCTCGCGTGAAATTCCCAGATTGACAGAACGGTTCTATCGTGTGGGATCTGACCGCGGCAGAAAAACCGGCGGAACGGGTCTTGGCCTCGCCATCGTCAAGCACGTCCTGAACGCCCACCAGGCTCGGTTGGAGATCGAAAGCCAATATGGTGTGGGCAGCAAATTCAGCTGCGTCTTTCCGCAGCAGCGCAGCAGGAACTGACCGAGATCAGTCAAGCCTCAGTTTCGTAACGGTACTGTCACATAAGGTCCATAAACTTCCCACAAGGTACACTGACGGAGACACCAAAATGAAAAAATTGACAGTCCTGCTCGGGCTGAGCATCATCCTGTTCAGCACAGCGGCTTTTGCGCAGGTCAGCGAGGACGAGATCCAGGCACTGCGTGACCAGATTGAATTGCTGACCAGGCGGCTGGATCAGCTGGAAAGCCAAAACCAGGAAATGTCCCGGGCTCTTGCACGGTCGGAACAACAGACCGTGGCAAAAGTCGAGCAAGCGGTTGATGAGAAAGTCGATGCGGCTGTCTCTGAACACGTCGATGAGAAAATGGCCGCAGTCTCCTGGGCCGAACGGATACGCTGGAAGGGCGATTTCCGCTACCGCTACGAGAACATAGACGAGGAAGGCAAGGATGGCCGCAACCGCAGCCGCATCCGGGCCCGAACCAATCTGGAAGCGGACCTCTCGCCCACGCTGCAAGTCGGCGTTGGCCTGGCAACGGGCGGTGACGACCCCGTTTCCTCGAACCAGACCATCGGCGGCGGCGGCTCCAGCAAGGACATCAAGATCGACCTGGCCTACTTCAACTGGAAAGGCCTCGAGAATACGCGGATCACCGGCGGCAAGTTCAAGAACTACCTGATCCGGCCGGGCGGCAAGGGCCTTCGCTGGGACGGTGACTGGCGTCCCGAAGGCCTGGGCATCGTATGGGACAACGACCGCTTCTACGCTCAGGCGCTGGGCACCTGGCTCGAAGGCGACAGCAGGAAGGGCACCGAATTCGCCTGGGCCTTGCAGGGCGGCATGAAATTCAAAACCGGTGAAAGCGGCACGCTCAGCGTGGGCGTCGGCTACACGGAGTTCGACATCGCGGGCCGGACGCCCCTGTTCGGCGAACCCGATGATTTCTACGGAAACACCTTCGTGACCGATCCCAATGACCCGGACAACCTGGTCTTTGCTTACGACTATCGTAACTACGAGCTGTTCCTGGACTGGAAGATGAAGCTGGGCGGCCATCCCTTTGCGCTGTTTGGCAACTACACGGTCAACGACGAAGCGCCCGAAAACGACACCGGCTATCTGTTCGGCGCCAAGTTCGGCTCCGCCAAGAACAAGGGTGACTGGGACATCACCTACTTTTACGAGAAGCTGGAAGCCGACGCCACCGTGGGCCTGCTGGCCGACTCGGATTTCGGCGGCGGCGGAACGGACGCCAAGGGCCATGTGCTCTCGGGAACCTACGCCTTCCACAAGAACTGGAACTTCAAGGCGACCTACTTCATCAACGAGATCAAACTCGCCTCGGGTGATCCCAAGGACTACGACCGCCTGATGCTGGACCTGAACTTCAAGTTCCAGTAATCGAAAGGGTCCGGGAAGTCTATCGGGGGTAACTCAAGAGGGGCCGGTTTTCCGGCCCCTCGGCATTCTGCCTGGGCTACACTACTTCTCTCATGAACCTCGCAGAACGCACCAACACGTACGCCGCAGTAGATCTCGGCAGCAACAGCTTTCATTTGCTTGTGGCGCGGCGTGAGCACGGTGAATTGAGGGTCATCGACCGGATCAAGGAAATGGTCCGCCTGGGTGGTGGGCTGGACGCGAATGGCCACCTCGATCCCGCGGTTCAGGAGCGAGCTTTTGCCTGCCTGGCGCGCTTTGGTCAGAGACTGCGCGGAATTCCGCCGGACAACCAGCGGGCCGTCGGCACCCAGACCTTTCGCAGGATGAAAAACGCCAACGCTTTCCTGATGATCGCCGAAACCGCTCTTGGCTGCAGCATCGACATCATCGCTGGGCGCGAGGAAGCCCGGTTGATTTACCTGGGAGTGACCCAGGGTGTGGCGGGGCATGAAGAACGGCGCCTCGTGATCGACATCGGTGGTGGCAGCACGGAACTGGTCATCGGCGAAGGCCTCGAGACGCTTGAGATGGAAAGCCTGCAGTATGGCTGCGTATCGTTGACCCGGCGTTTTTTCGCTGATGGAAAATTGAGCCGCGAACGATGGAAAAAGGCTGTACGCGCAGTCAAGGCCGACCTGCAGGAATTGCGCTTGCGTTATATTCAGACGGGTTGGGAAACCGCGATCGGGTCTTCCGGCACCATCAAGGCCGTCGAGGAAATTTGCCGCCGCCTGGGTTGGCTGGAAAAGGACATTGACGCAGACGCGCTATTCAAGCTACGGGACCGTTTACTGGAATACGACACAATCGATGCAGTCAAGCTCCCGGGATTATCGGAGCGGCGTCACCCGGTGCTGGTCGGCGGTCTGGCCATGCTCCAGGCCTGCTTCCAGGCCCTGGAAATCAAGTCCCTGAAAGTTTCGCCCTACGCGCTTCGTGAAGGTGTATTGCAGGATTTGCTTGGGAGGCTCGAGCAACGTGACCCGAGAGAAAAGACCGTCGATGCCTTCATGTCGCGCAACAGCGTCGACCGGGACCAGGTTGGCCGTGTGGAGAAAACAGCCCTCAAGGCTTGTGACGAGATTGCCGACGGCATTTTTCTGCAACCGATTCACCGGCAATTACTGGGCTGGGCGGCCAAACTGCACGAGACCGGTCTCAGCGTGTCACACAGTCAATACCAGTTGCATTCGGGTTACCTGGTTGAAAACTCCGATATGACCGGCTTCACCCGGCAGGAGCAGATGTTCCTGGCCGCACTGGTCCGTCATCACCGCCGCCCAATCCCCAAATCATATGCCGACAAGCTACCGACCCGATTGCATGAGCCGCTGCGCATGACACTGTTTTGCCTGCGTCTGGCCTGCATCCTGTGCCGCAGTCGTGATGACGAGGCTATCCCGGGCTTCCGCCTGAGTGGAAGCGACAACATGATCACGGTGGGCTTCCCAGGCAAATGGCTGCAAGACCATCCGCTGACGGTGTTCGATCTGCAGCAGGAAGCCCAACATATCAAATCCATAGGCCTCCAGATCCAGTTCGAGCAGCCTCTCGATCCGTGATGACACGATCGCCCGAAAACAACTGGCGGCCCAGCGCCTCGCGGAACGCGATCGAAGCACGTGCCCGTCTCCTGTCCCGGATCAGGCGCTTTTTCGAGGAGCGAAACGTTCTGGAAGTCGAAACCCCCCTTATGACCACTGCCGGCAACAGCGATCCCAATATTCAGAGCATTTCGACGGATAGCCTGCGCAAGCAATATCTCAGGACGTCGGCGGAGTATGCGATGAAACGACTGCTGGCCTCGGGTCACCGAAACGTCTATGAACTGGGGCGCGTCTTTCGAGCCGGTGAACAGGGCCAGTACCATCACCCTGAATTCACAATGCTGGAGTGGTACCGGTCCGGCATGGATTACCTCGACCTGGCTTCCGAGGTGCTGGATCTGATCCGGTTTTGCGGGCAGGGCCAGTTTGATGACTGGGACGAGCGGCGCGTCAGCTACAGCGAACTCATGGCGGAACACACCGGCCTGGATCCCTTCAATTGCAGCGAGACGGACCTGTCAGCCCTGGCGGCGGAACGGGGCATCATGACGGGGCCGCTCGGTCTTCAGGAGTGGCTTGATCTGCTGATAGCGGAAGTCGTCCAGCCTGATCTTCCCGGTGAAACCCTGACCGTTGTCTATGATTTTCCACCCGAACAGGCGGCATTGGCCCGGATACGCCCGGATGACCCGCCGGTGGCGGAACGGTTTGAGGTGTACCTGGGGCAGATGGAACTGGCCAATGGTTACCAGGAACTCACCGACGCCAACGAACAGTTGAGGCGGTTCGAAAAGGAAAACCGGCTCAGGGAAATTCGCGGAGAAGAGGTAGCCCCGATCGACATGAACCTGGTCTTGGCCCTGCGCCACGGCCTGCCGGATTGCAGCGGCGTCGCACTGGGTGTCGACCGGCTGCTGATGTCCATTCTCAAACTGGACCGCATCGATACCGTACTGTCTTTTAGCTCCGATCGAATTTAGCCTGTCTGCCAGCGAGAGTAATGATCAGCTTGCTGCCGTGAGCGGAAGGCTGATGGTGACGACCAGCCCGCCATCGGGTGCATTGACCGCTTCAACACTGCCGCCATGCCGCCTTGCTGCATTTGCCGCGATCGACAGGCCCAGGCCGTGGCCGCCGCTGCCGCGGTCCCGGGATTCCTGAACGCGGTAGAACGGTTCAAAGATTTTTTCCAGTTCGCTTGCCGGCAGGCCTTCCCCGAAGTCTCGCACCGACAGCTCCACCTTTGATTTTCGCTTTCTGATCTCCAGGGCCAGTTCGATGCCCCGGTCGGGATCGGTATGGCGAAGGGCGTTACGTAATAGATTTTCCATTGCCCGCCACAGCAACTCCCGGTCGCCACGAAATTCGCAGGGACCCGCAGGATGCCAGGAAATACCCGGCTTGCCTTCGGGCACTTCGTAATTGACGACTTCCACGAGATCGCTCAAGAGTCCCGTGAGTTCAATGTCATCCTCGAGTCTGGATAACGGCTCGGATGATTCCCGCAACAGGCCGAGCACATCGTTAACCAGTTTCTCGAGCCGCTCGCTTTCCAGGCTGATCCGGTCGATCTCCGATCCGATGTGGCCGGCTCCTTTTTTGCGTGCAATTTCAAGCGCTACGCTGAGCCGCGCCAGTGGCGACCGGAGTTCGTGGCTGACATCCTGCAGCAAGCGCTGGTTTGCCTTTTGCATCGCTTCGAGGCGCGACGCCATGACGTCGAAATCAACCGCCAATTGACCGATTTCGTCCTGGCGTGACGGCATCGTATGTCTGACCCGTGTTCCCAGTTCGCCCGCGGCGATTCTCCGGCTTGCCTTACTCAGGGAAGCAAGTGGGGTCGCCAGTGATCGCGCCAGGAAGTAACTGATCAGCGCACTGATGGCAGCCGCTGCCGCCAGGCGCAACGCCGTTCCCTGTGGCCCCGGAGCGAGAATCGTGCTTGGGGGAGAGCGGTTTACCGTGTAAAAGCGGTAGGGCCTGCCGCCGGCGTCCTCGTAAACCACTTCATCCATTTGGGTGCGCCGTTCGACTAGTTGATTCAGGGCTTCGTCCCGGCCCAGAACTTCTACGTTGTTTTCGTCCACGATGTAAATGTGGCTGCGCGTCATGCGTGGAATATTCAGGAGTTCGTCCCGCAACCCCTTTCTTCCGTCAATCTGCAGAGCCTGTTCGGCGCGTTGGCTAATCCGGGTCAACCCCCGGGCGAAGGAGTCGGCCGGCTGCTCCGCCCATTGCTCCCTGGCCAGCTTGTCGTTGAGCCAACCGATGGCAGCCGAAAATCCGACGATGCTCAACCACATCGTCAGAAATAACTTCCAGAAAAGGGAATGCATCAGCGCCTGCCTGCCGCGAGGGTTGTTTTCACGCGATCCGGTACTGGTAACCGATGCCGCGGATGGTCTCAATTCGATTATCACCCCTGGGATCGGAACCCAGTTTGCGCCGGAGATTACTGACATGCATATCGACGCTGCGGTCGTGGGGAACGGGCTCGCGCCCGAGGGCGGAAACATACAGGTCACGTTTGCTGACCACCTCGCCACGATGTTGCAGCAGGGAGAGAAGTATGCTGAATTCGGTGCTGGTCAGTTCAACCGGCTCACCGGACTTCGCCAGGGTACGGTTCCCCGGGTTCAATTCGAGGTCATCGGTTGTTATCAGCCCATGATCGGCCATGCCCTGGCCACGGCGCATGACAGCCCGAATACGTGCCAGCAATTCCCGCGGGTTGCAGGGTTTCGGCACATAGTCATCGGCGCCCAGTTCGAGTCCGAGAATGCGATCCATGTCGTCGCCCCGTGCAGTCAGCATGATCACGGGCAGCCGGCTTTCCTTGCGCAGTTCTTTCAGCACATCCATGCCGCTCATTTCCGGCATCATCACGTCAAGGACGACCAGGTCCAGGCCGGGTTTACGGGCTTCGTCCAGGGCGGCACTGCCGTCGTGCGCCAGCCTTACCTCGAATCCTTCCGATTCGAAATATTCTTTCAGCAGGCTGCTGAGTTCCGTGTCGTCATCTGCGAGCAGGATCGTACTTTGCATGGTTTATCCGTTGCCGTTATTGATTGTCGTATCAATTGACCGCGTATCATTCTAACCGTTTCATCGCCCAAAAAGCTCACCGGGAATATCTGCTGAGGAAGCCGTATACTATTTACCCTGCCCTGATGACGGGAGCATGGCGGTCCTTCTCTCTTTTTTTCAAAAATACCGTTATCGAAAACGAATTGCCGCGATTCACGGTTCGCTCGGAATTCCGGCCGGCTATGCGCGTGCCTGCCGTATCGCGCTGCAGCCCGAGGCGACAAGCCTCATGTCCATCGGGCCGGATGTTTACAATCGCGAGCAACTGATGAATCCCCGGGCGGCACAGGGGTGGTTCACCATGCGAAAGGCAGCCAGCGCGGACGGTATCGAGCTGCAGGTGGTTTCAGCTTTTCGTTCTGTTGAATACCAGGAAGCTATCCTCAGGAAAAAGTTGGACAGCGGGCAGTGCATGAATGAAATTCTCTGTGTCTCCGCGGCGCCCGGTTACAGCGAACACCACACGGGCCGTGCACTCGACCTCACGACACCGGGGTTTGCCGTCCTGGAAGAAGAATTCGAGCGGAGTGACGCCTTCGCCTGGCTCACCGAAAACGCCGCCGGCTTCAGCTTTCATATGTCGTTTCCCAAAGACAATCCCCACGGCGTGATTTACGAGCCCTGGCATTGGGCCTGGATTGAACAGCGGAAGCCTGAACCGCGCTGATTCAGTTCTTTGACGCATATCATTCGGCGTAATTCAGTTGTGTGTTTAACTAAAGTTGCGCTCTGAGGATTCAGCGCCGCAAGTCCAGTTCACAATTATCACGGAATGCCTACAGAGCGCGTACACACGTGCTTTGCAGGAGAAATGTGACAGCTGCTAAAGCTTAATCTACGGAAAAGATGCCTCGTTTTCAGGCGGTGCCCAGTGGAAGATGGTATTGGGCAAGTGGAGGAACGGAAATGAATAGGAGAACACTGGCTTTCACGCTCGGATGTCTCTTGATTGCAAGCTCGAGCGGAGTTATTGCTTGCGAATACGTAGCGGGTGAAACAAAGTTCATTGACTACGCGAATTGTCGATATAACTCGGATGCCCTGGTCGTTGTCGATTTGCCGGAGGGAGCCAGTTGGGACAACTGTGTGTATCTCCTGGAAGCATTCAGGCCGGAAAAACTCCTTGCGGTGACCAGGGAGCGGAATGGTAAAGAAGAACACAGCATCAATTCCCGCGGCAATATTGGGAACCCCTGCTATCTCTCAAAACAGCAATGCGATGCCGCGCTGAAGGCCTACAAGAAATCATCTCAGTAAAACCGCTGCTGTGGGACGGCGGACCAGGCCGGACCCGGCTATCAGTGTAAAGCGCCCGATACCTGGATTGACTGGCTCTCGGGGGACTGGACTTTCGCCGCCAGATCGAACGGCAGGTGCACCTGTTCCAGGCCGAGGCGGATAAGGAGCATCCGCAGTTCCTGCTGCAGCAGCGGATACAGCTGGCGCGTCAGGCTGGCATGATTGGCGGTAAATTCCGAAACGTCCACCGGGTCCCCGGAAATTTGCTGGTACACCGCTTCAAATCCTACCCGTGCATCGAAGGCCGGTTCCGGCTTGTCATCGGCGCCGCCCTTGCAGGTCAACCTCGCACTCACCTGGTAAGCAGGCAACTTGTCACCGCTGTCGGCTTTGAGCAGACGCGGCGTCAGGTTCAGTTCGACCTTGGCTTCCTGGGCGCCGGCGCCCTTGTCCATGCTGATGTGATGGAGTTTCGCCTTCAGAAGGGAGACCTGCACATGCTGTAACACGAATTGTTCGAGAAGATTCACGACTTCAAGATGCGCCCTACGCCAGCCAGTTTCAAGTCATCAACACGGTATCGGCGGCTTGCCAGAAATACCAGCTTGCCGCGGACCGGTAGGGCGCCAGGTGGCGCGTCCGGCGCATCACCCGGTCCGGCTCCGGCAATTGACGCATCCGATAAACCTTCTGAACGCCCTTCTGCACACCCAGGTCCGAGGCCGGCATCACGTCCGGCCGGCCGAGGTTGAAGATCAGGAACATTTGCGCGGTCCACGGGCCGATGCCGCGCACCAGGCACAGGTTTTCCGTGACCTGCTCATCGCTCAGCCGGGCCATACGGCGTTTCGACAGCAACGTGCCGTCCACTGATTTCTCCGCCAGGTCGTGGACAGCCAGCGCCTTGTTGTTCGACAGCCCGGCTGCTCGAAGTGCTCCCATCGGCAAAATCGACGCCTGGGATGCTTCGGGTACCCCACCATCGAAAAGGGCCGCGAAGCGGC
>CAMYKC010000019.1 GCA_947258865.1 uncultured Lysobacterales bacterium | reverse complement strand
AGCGCCATCCTCGCGCAGCAAGGTGCCGGCGCCGTCATACCACTCGATGTTCAGCCACATCCTGCGGCCTTCCGGGTAGCCGGTGATCAGTTTGTGGCCGGTGTGGTTGATGACTTTGAGCTCGTTGCCCTCGACCTGCAGCGTGGCCGCCAGTTGGAGTTGTTCCAGCGCGCGCAGGGCACCGTCGTGCATAGCTTGTGTCTGCTCCGCGGTCATGCCGCCACCGAGCCGCAGCTTACCCTGCGAATCAAGGTACTCGATCGCCGAAGCCATCCAGTAGTTGCCGCCGGTCATGTCGTGCAGGGGCAGGTCGCTGCGCACCGGCACCCCGCGCTTGTTGGCGCCGGTGCCTGTGACTGCCCGCAGGTGACAACTCTGGCAACTGTAGTAGCGCGGAGCGGCGGGGTTCTGGTAGTCCGCCGTACCACTGGCTTCGTCATAACTGGCCTGGTAAACAGCTTCCAATGCGCCGCCCTGCAGTTCTTCCGGCAGGGTGGGAAAATCGTCGACCCGGGTCGAGGAGACCGCCCCGGACTTGTATTCGCTGAAGGTTCGCTCGACCACGCCGTAACGGTACGGAGGATTGTTCAAGGCAGCCTTGCCTGAAACGTCCGAGCCTGGTGTGCCGCTGGCAGTGACGCTCTCCGTGCTGAACAATTGTCCGAAATTATGCGCGAGATCGCCGGTCACCGGGTTTGATACGTCATGGCAGGTGCCACAGAAATCCCGGTCCCGATGGAACTCCGACTGCATGAACTGGTGCCGCGCCTCGGCGTCGTTGTAAGGGCCGAGCTTATCGCTGCCGCCCCACATGGAGGACATGCCGGAGCCGTAGTAGCCTTCGCCGGTGACATCGTCATTGGCGATGAACGGTGCGTTCATCACGCCGAGGTGCTCGGAGTCGTCGGGGTTGGTGAGTTTGTGGCAGTAGTCGCACTCGACGCCGTCCGAATCACCCGCGGCCAGGCCCGAACCGTCGGTGGGCGTGGAGCGGCCGGCCAGCCAGCCGCCGGTACTGTGGCAGCGCAGGCACAGATCGCCGGCGCCGTCGAAATCCTGTTCAGCGATGGCCAGCGTGGCCCAGAATATGGGATCCCGGCCAGCCAGCGCCATCATGCTGCCGCGCCAGTTATGGGCGGGTTCCACGGCGCTGTTGTAACCACCGTGGCAGTTGTCGCACTTGTTCGGGGATTCAAGGTTGCCGATTTCCATCGGCTGGGTGCCCGGTTGCTGCACTTCGTTGGGCACGACGTCGGCGGAGAAGGCTATTTCCGGGATCAAAAACACCAGGAAAAAGCACACGGTCAAGGCGAGACTCTTCATGACCTGGTCCTCTATTGAGAGCGAATAATCCGAATTATCGGTTCATTATGTTCCCCGAGTTGGGCCATTCGATTGATTTGAATCAAAATACTGTTTTGAGGTATGCGCCGGGCATCTTTTACCGCGCAGCGGTTAAGTGGCTCTGAGCGTATACTTATAACAGGGGAGGTAAGCCATGAAGTCAGCGCACACATTCATCCTTGCCATCTTCAGTATTCTGGTGGCCTGGCTGATCAGTACTGGTACGGACCTGTTTGCTCAGGAGATTTACCGCTGGGTCGATGAAAACGGTGTCGTGAATTTCAGCGAAAACGCCCCGCCGGGCGAAACCGCGGAAGTGCGTAAGATCGTCCTCGAGAAATCCAATCCTGCAGACCATGATCCAGAAGAAGATGTGTTCAATATCGAGGCCACGTCTGAGCGAATGCAGGCTTACCGCGAAGACATGGCAAAACGCCGCGAAGCCCGTCTGGAGAGCCAGCGTAATGCCTCCCAACAGCAGGTGGTGCAATATCGTGAGCCCCGTCGTTACGGATCGCCGCTCTACTGGTATCCACCCTATCGGCCCCAGCCTCCGATCGAGCCTCAGCCACCGGTTGCCGAGCCCTACCCAACCGTTCCCTACAGGCCGCCCGGCAGCCAGTAACAGGAGATCATGATGGCCGGTGGATTCGCCAAAGACGGAGCGGTGCAGGAACAGATCGACGCCAGTATCGAGGACGCTATCCAGCGTGCGCGCAGTAAGCTGCCGCGTGGTGAAAGCCTGCGCGATTGCGAGGAATGCGGCACGACGATTCCCGCAGCCCGGCGCAAGGCGGTTCCGGGCGTGCGTTTGTGCGTTATCTGCCAGGAGGCGGAAGACGCCCAGCAGGCAACAACCGCCGGCTACAATCGCCGGGGCAGCAAGGACAGCCAGCTGAGATGAGGGCTCGCCCCTTCGACCGATGACCCGCCTTTCAAAATCCCGCATCATGTCTTCGCTCCAGTGCCACAAGCGTGTGCACCTGGAAATCAACCAGCCGTATCTGGCCAGGTACTCCAGGTCTACCGAGGCAGCTTTCGCCCTGGGCCACGAGGTCGGCGATATCGCGGTGCAGCTATACGGTGGGGATAGCGGCTCGTTCATCGCTTATTCGCGCGGCAGCCTCAAGCGAGCCATGAACCAGACGCAGGAACTGATGACCTCGCTGTTCCGCACACCGATCTTCGAGGCGACGCTGCAGCACGACGGGGTACTGGTGCGTGAGGATGTGCTGTTACCGGTTGAAGACGATGGCCATGTAAGCTGGCGTATTGTCGAAGTCAAGGCATCCACCAAAGTCAAGCCCGAGCACGTCCATGACTGTGCGGTGCAGGCCTGGGTGCATCTCGAATCCGGGCATCCCTTGACCAGCATTTCGCTGGCTCACATCGACAACCAGTTCGTCTATCCCGGCGGCGGTGACTATGACGGCCTGTTGGTCGAGGAGGACCTGACTGAACAGGTATTGGACCTGCTGCCCGCGGTGCCGGTCTGGGTGGAAGAAGCCCGCGATGCCGCGTCCGGACCCTTGCCGAAAGTGCCGGTCGGACAACAGTGCACGAGTCCGTATGAATGCCCGTTCCTGCATTTTTGCTGGCCCAGCAAGGAAGACGGAACTGAATATCCCATCATCGGCCTGGGTGGCGGAAGAAAAAAACTGGGCGTGTGGGTAATGGACGGCTACAGGGACATCCGTGATGTTCCGGCAGCCGAAATTACCGCCGAAACCCAGTTGCGAATACACCGCGTGACCATCGATGGTGCACCCGAATTGCTACCCGGTGCACGGGATTTTGCCGATTCGCTGGCCTACCCCCGTTTTTATCTGGATTTCGAAACCATCGGTCCTCCAGTGCCCATCTGGCCCGGCACCCGGCCCTACCAGGTGCTGCCCATCCAGTGGTCGGTTCACATCGAGCGCGCACCCGATGACATGGAGCATGCGGAGTTTCTGGACCTCTCCGGAGAACCACCCATGCGTGATCTGGCCGAAGCGATGATCGAAGCGTTGGAAAATGACGGACCCGTGCTGATGTACACCAGCTACGAGCGTAACGTCATCCGGGGCCTGGCCGGGATGTTTCCGGATCTGGCTGGTGCTCTGCAAGCAATCGAGGCCCGGCTGGTCGATCTCCACCCCCCAACCAAAGCTTATTATTATCACCCCGACATGATGGGTTCCTGGTCGATCAAGGCCGTGCTGCCGACAATCGCGGCCGATATGGACTACGCTGGACTCGATGGCATCCAGGAGGGTACCGAAGCCTCGGCGGCTTACCTGGAAGCGATTGATCCGAAAACGCCAGCGGAACGCAAAAAAGTCATCCGCCGCGACCTGCTGACGTACTGCAAGCACGATACCGAGGCGATGGTGCGCCTGCTGCGGTTTTTCTCAGATTCTGCCTGATGATCTTCGCCGCTTGTATAACATCAGCAGCAGGGAACACGCGGCAGCGGCCGCGAACAGGTGTTTGAGGGCATGCCCGGCCACAACGTGCTTGAGCGCATCGTAGATCTGTTGGTCGAATTGTTCGAACAACTTGGCCAGGGAGAAGAAAACGATCAATCCAACGATGTAAAACAGAAAGTGCGGTGGTTTCGGATAAAGGAAGAGCATCAGCACGATGAGAATGATGGGAAGGAATTGCACCAGGCCATAAAAACGCAAGTCCCCGGCGTTGTTCAGCTCTGTCCATGCCCAATACACGACGCTTGCGATGCCTGCGATCAACAATGGCAATAACAAAACCCTGGCAGTCCTGGGGCTGATGAGTTCGCCGATGGCAACGGTAAAGAATCCCATGAACATCAGGGTCATCGGCAAGCGATCCCAACCCAGGGTCGCGTTTTCGGGTTCCCAGTGGTAGTAAGCGGAGCCGAAAGCCGTCAGGAACACGCCAAAGAAAAACACAAAGTAGGGCGCAGCTACCTTTCCGGTGACTTCGCGGCCATCCCGGCTGATTACAAAAAGCGAACCCCAGGCGCCGACCAGGAGCAATCCGAGATTGGACAGCACATTGTGCGCATTCGGCAGGATCAGCCAGGCGCGATCGTCGGCAAAGTCATGGTACTCGGGCCATTGCGGTATTGGATCGATGAAGATGAACAATCCAGCGGTGACGGCTAATGCGACGAATATCAGCAGGCCTGTCTTCGCGATGTTCATTGCTCCGTTTCCTGTCAGTCGGCAATGGCTACCAGTTGAATGGCCTACCCTTCGCTTTGCTGCTCGGCTTCTGCCGCCTTGCGTGCCGCTTTCAGGGCTTTTCGGTGCGCTACAAAGTCGGATTCGAGCCCGTCGCCCAGGTAGTACACATAGAGCGTTGCGTAACAGAAGAACACGGTCAGTACAGTCGCGATCTCGAGCGCTTTGACACCAGCTGCGATACCGGAGCCGATGGCACACAGTATGAACAACGCGTCGAAGGTATCCTGCAGCGCCCGCCGAAAATGCACGCCGGCGACGATACCGGCCAGGCTGAACGCGAGAGCCAGGCTGTGCTGGACGACCAGGACGATGGCGGCCACAATGCCCGGCAGGACAAGCGTCGTCTCGTCCAGCGAATGATCATGCACGCTCAACTTGTGGATGCCCTTGTGCACCCAGGATACGGGCAACATCAACAGCCAGAGACCCACCAGCACGATCATGAGCTGGCGTGCATATCCCAGGCGGTCGAATTCACTCGTGGCGCGGATGAAGGTTTGCACGATCTGGATGTCTTCGCTGGGAGGCGCAGGCTCGGTTATTTGTGATACCCGTACATCGCCGCCTTCCAGGAGTTCGTCGATTCCGCCAATTGGCATTTGATCAAGGAAATCGGGGAACAACATCGCCAGGGTTATTGCGAAAATCGCCAGCATCACGTGATAGACGACGACTTTTCGCAGGAGCTTGAAGCCCTCCTGGCGTGGTGGAAGGAAAAGTGCGGGGTCCACCAGGGGTGGCTGTGAACTGTCTTCCTGTGTCTTTTCGGTCACTGGATAATCATGGCTAGGCGTTTTGTCCCCCTAATTGTACCCCAGGTGACGGCTTGTACATTCTGAGACGGGCCATTTCGGCTTTTTCTTCCTCGGTCGCCCGCCGCGCTTTGAACCAAACGAAATCGCCACCGGGTATCAGGTTGAAATTGGTGGATTGCTCATTGTGGTGCATGTAATGGTTGCGCATCATCCAGCGGTAGTAGGCGGTTCCCACCAGCCACTTGACACCGAAAGGCGCCATTTCACGAGCTTTTTCGAGCTCATGGTGCAGCAGTTTGTGGATGGTCAGAGTCCACAGGGGTTTCAGTGCCAGCCAGGGCAGGAAGCCGGCAGCCATCCAGGGACCCAGGTAAAAATAGATCAGCAGCAGGGTGGGAATCAGGATGACGTTGAAGGTGAAGTAGCACTTCAGGCTGATGGTCAAGCCATACATCTCGCTCTTGATGCGGTCGCGATGCCAATCAGGTATCGAGGCATCCACCTCGGCCTGGTGCTTTTCACAGTTGAACATCTTGTAGAAGTCTTCCGTGAAAGTGGCTTCGTGATGGATGTAGTTATGTCGGTAGTACGACAGGATCATGAAATGGAACAGCTTCGGATAGCGGTGCCAGACGGCCCGGGCCCGGTCGCTGGCATGCCCGACGATGGCATGAAGGAAGGATTCTGAAAACGTGGCGATCAGATATCCGATGCCGAACCCGCCCAATATTTGCAATAACTCGATCATGGTCTCTCCCCAATCTGTTCAGTAGGTCAGATCTTCTTTTGTGAACTTGCACTGCGGTGCCTTTCCCAGCACTGAGTGCAGTATATCGTTCATGGTATTGAGGTCGTTGTCAAAACCTCCGTGGCTGCTGCTGCAGGTTTTCGGTGAGTCGATGTCGCTGCCGTTACTGGTATGAATCTGAAATACCCGTTGTCCGGGAACAGGGCCCAACTGCGACCGGAACTCCTGCATGCCCAGGATTCGCTCACCGACTTTCTTCTCGAAAGCATTGGAAACCAGCCACAACAGTGACTTGCGGTAGATGGGTGTGACGGTATCGTCGAGTTCGCGTTTTTTATCCAGGTTGTAGATGATCATGCGATTGATGCCGAAACGTTTGCGGTTGCGTTCTTGCAAGAGTGGCTTGTAAACATTTGTGAAATCATCATGTTTGCAGGCCGGGGCCATGAGCAGACAGTTCCGGACGCGCGGTGGATTTTCCAGTTTTTGCAGGGCTTCGAGCAGGCAGGCAATCAGGATGGCGCCAGTACTATGGCCGGCGACGTGAAGTTTTTTGGGCGTCGCGCCGGGCTGTGCCAGGGCCTCGAGAAAAGCCGTGATGGTCTGAGTGCCTGCGCCCTCCGGTTTGAATGGCTTGTGTGCACCGGATTTCATCTCGTTCCAGATCGCGCGGCCCGCGGGGCGTGTCGCTTTTTCGATCAACCGGTCGGTGAAATCCGTGAAGCCGCCGGCGCGAGCCTCCACTTCCCTTTTTTTACCGATCACGACGTCCTTGATTTCCTGGAGCAGGCCGGTGTCGTACATGAAGTGGAAGGGATAGATGCGGTTGGCTTTGAAGACTTCCTTCATGGCCGCAATGCGGCGGGCCGAGGCCTTGATGCTGTTGAGCCCGCCATGGGCATACAGCAGCAGGTGGTCGTAATGTTCACTCTGCGCTACCAGCTTGGCGGTATCCTTCACCGTCGCCAGATCGGCCCAGTATTTGCCGTGGCTGTCGAATTTGCCGTCGTCGATATGAACAAAATGGCCGACGATCTCGGCACGTTTCGGACTTGACTTGAACAGGCCCCGCTCGGGTCCGGATTGATCTGAAGCCGTCGGCGCCAGGTGCCAGATGTGGGGTGTCGAAATGGCCAGGCGTACCACCCAGGCATCCTGGACGTTTTCCAGCCAATCTTCATAGGTCCATAGGGCCACGCCATTGATGCCCCAGTCCTCGCCCCAGGAGTTCTGCACATAGAATCCCCGCTCGTTGTAGCCGACGATGGCGAAAGCATGGCCGCCAATCGTGTCGGATTTGAACGGGATTTCTCCGCCTTTGGCCGAACCTCGCTGCCAGCCCAGGTGGACCCGGGCGCTGGCGAACAGCGCTCCGGCTTCGTTGATCGCGGCGTGGTAGTCGGAAAGGCGTTTGCTGACTCGATAATAAGCGCCGGGCGTGGTAGCCCGGGCGTCCTTGGCCTGTTTGATGTCCAGCGACCAGTTCTTTGCGGTGCCTTTGAACGGGGCGAACTCCTCGGAACACACGCCCATGCTGTGCCAGCCGCGGACTGCGCCGCGACAGCTGGAGCCTTCATAGTCCTCGCCCAACCATTCATCGTAGCGCTTTGCCATTTCATACAGCATCCGCGGACTCACCTGCCGCTCTTCCTTACGCCGGGAGAGCAGCAGGTTGACCACCGCAGCCAGGCCAAAACCGGTGCAGGCGCCCTCACGCCCCTGGTCCAGCACATGCAGGTTTGCCGGGGGTTCAAGCCGGTCCTTGAGCTGCAAAAGCGCTGGCTTGTAAACGTAATCGCGGAAATCGGGGAGGTCTTCGACTGCATTCAGCAGTTTACCGTTGATGCGCTCGAATGAATCACTGGTAGTTTTCCTGGTGCTCCGTTTTTTCTTTGCCATATTCTTCTCCTTTGTTTCTGGAAGTATAGGAAACCGGGGCAATCCTGCAGGGGCTGGCGATTATGGAGGCTTCTTACGCCACCGCCGCAGCACTTCGGGTAGCCCGCCGTGGATGTTCGGTGTCCATTCGGGCAGTAAGCAGAGCATGATGAAATGTTCGATGGCGCCCAGCGTGCAAACGAAGGCGGCCAGGTACAAGAGCCAGGGTACGAAACCAAAAATGAAAAGCACCAGGGCAAAAAAACTGAACACCGCGATGCCGGCCCTCAACAGGCGTGTATGAAAACTGGCCAGGCGCCCAAAACGGATCAGCGCGGCAACGTGTCCCAGTGCCAGCAGGGCAACGACAGCGAGGATGATTAGCCCGTGTTCCCGGTAAACATTGGGATGCAATGGCCAGATTGCATACAGGATCACCACCATCAGCGTAATGTCGGCAATCGAATCCAGGGTCGCGCCGACGGGTGATTCTGCGTCGAACCTTCTTGCGAGCCAGCCGTCAATCACGTCGCTCAGAAGCGCGGGAACCAGCAAGGCTGCAAAAGCCCCATGCATCTGCCGGTAAGCGAACCAGGCCAATACGGGGGTAGATAACAACCGGGCGATCGTTATGGCGTTGGGCAGCCGCGAGAGGATAGGGTAGGGTTCCATATCGGCTTCAGATGCTACTATACTGATCGCCGATTCGAAACAGCTTGAGAACTCCCCATGACGTCAGAAAACAAGAAGAATATCTCCGGAAACCTCAATCAGATTGCCCTTTCTTTGTCTGGTGGGGGGGTGCGGGCCGTCGGTTTCCATCTCGGCGTCATGAGCATGCTCAGACGACTGGGTCTGCTGCGCAATGTACAGATCATATCAACGGTATCCGGCGGCAGCATGCCGGGTATCGGCTATGCCCTGGCGCAGCAGTTTGGCCGCTCCTTTCAGGACTTTTTTGATGACTTTTATGAATTCCTGCCGCAGCTGAACATCCTGGAAGAGCTCATGGCAAGAGTTGTCGCGCGGAATCCTCCTTCCGCTTCGGGCCGGCGCGACCTGATCACCGCGATGGCCAACGTTTACGAAGAGTTTTACTTCAAGAAGTTCTTTGGCGAGTATGTGAAAGACGGGCGCTTGACATTCGATGTCTTGATGAATCAGCCGGGCCGGGGCCATCTCGAAGAAATGATTTTCAATGCCACCGAGTTCAAGACCGGCACGGCATTCCGCTTCCAGGTCAGCCAGTTTCGCTGTTTGATCGGCAACCGCAACATTTCGCTGTGTCAAAAACACGCCGGGCAGATCCGTATTGCCGACATCATGGCTGCATCCTCCTGTATCCCGGTGGGTATGGAACCACTTTTCTTTCCCCAGGATTTTCACTGGCCGGATGACGGCGAGTGGGGTAGGTGGAACATGGCCCCCAGCCGCCCGACTTGCGACGAAATCAGTCAGGCGTTGCAAAGGAACACCGACACCGGGGATTCCTCGATAGCACTGATGGACGGCGGTGTTTACGACAACCAGGGAATCACCAGCACCCTTTTGGCGCTGAACCGGAGCAAAGACAAAATCAAGGAACGCGACACCCATGAATGCGGTTATTCGATGAGTGGCCGCGGCGATCCGCCGGGGCCGAAGGAATGGGCCGATTGGATGTCGGGACGCATTGACAACGACGCGAGCACCGAGCACAGATCGATCGAAGTCGACCCCGAGGATCTGGACTTGCTGATTATTTCTGACACACCGGTAAAGAAAGCCTCGTTTTATCCCCGGGTACCCCTGTCCCAAAGCGGTGAACCCGAGAAAGCCGGTAAGTCGGAAAAATCAGGCGGTAAATTTTTTGAAAAAATACGGGTGTCCCAATTGAGCCACATTGCATGGTTCGTTCTGTTCCTGCTGGTTATCAGCACGGCAATCACAGTCAAGGAATTCATATATCTTCGAAAAACCGACTGGACCAATGTGCCGCTGGACATTGGGCCCTGGGGATACAGCATATTACATCTGTTCATACCGTTCCTGCTGATGGGTCTTACTATTGCCGCTCTGTGGATTTACAAGAGAAACAAGCGCAAGGCCATGGCCAAGCTTCAGGATCTGATTCCGCACTGGAAACAAAAACCCGGCAAATACATCGAAAAGCTCCGGCTGGGCGACATATTGAAGATGGGAAGTCTAAGGGCTGAATCCGTTTCAGTGCTGACAGCGGCGATTTATATGGATCGCATCCGGGGGCTGGGATATTCGACTGCCTACAGCCGTTATGACCTGCAAGCCCGGATTCTGGCCAACGAAATTTCCACGCTGCAGGAGAAACATGCGCACGACAGCGATTTCCACAGCATGCTCGCGGCACAGGGCGCCTGGCCGCCACCGCCCGAAATGGAGAGGATTACCGGACGGGCCGCGACCATGGCCACCAAGCTGTGGATCGATCACGAGGAGGGTGACCCGCTCAACGATCTCGACTACCTGGTCGCGAACGGACAATCAACCATCTGCTACAACCTGATGAAATACATGTGGAAGGAACTGCGCGATCAGGGAGAATGGATCGATCCGGACACCGGAGTTTTGTTCGACCATGCGCTGATCGAGTGGAAGAAACTAATCAACGATCCGCTGGCCCTGCTGAAGGACCGCAAGCGCAAGAGCCGGCTCAAGGAACAGAACGAGCATGCAAAAGCCCTGGAGGCGTTATCCGGCTAAACGCTTATCCACCAGATCATAAGGATCGTTCTTCATCTGCTCCCATAACGTTCTTGCATTCCTGAAGATCTCCCCGGCAGCAGGCGATGCCTCAAATGGATCTTCGCTTTTGGGATTTCCATTACTGTGGTACTCCCAGAAGTATTCCATCAGGTTGTAGCAGGCGGTGATCTGGCCGCATGCCACCAGTCTCTTGAGATTCTCATCGCCGGGATCGTCCAGGTATAGCTGCGTCTTCATCGAAGCCGCGGCCTCCACTATGTTCATCATTTCTTCAGGGGGCTTTTCCTGCAGCCAGCGCGGCAATGGAAACCTGTGTATCCTGCTCATTGTTCTCTTTTCATTTTCGTCGTGGACGACAACCAGTTTGAAAATCTCGTTGGGGACCACTCGTGCTTTGAGATCACGATTCTCAAGGGCTGTGTAGTAGGAAAGCTGCCGCACACGGTTCATGAATATATCCTTGGTAAGCCGCAACAGCGAGAACAGGCGCAGTTCGAACATGTGCCAGAGCTCGCCCAACTTCAGACGCCTTATGTATTTCCAGAGAGATTCTGTCTCTTGCCGTCTTCCCTTCGCTGGAATAAGACGGCTTCCCAGCACTTTATCCAATTGTCCGATCATGATCGAGATCAGGAACGCCGCGATGAGGTTTAGGATCAAAGAAAAAAATGCGACGACCACCATCACGATCATTCCATAATTCGACACTCCTGGAAATTCCGATTGTGCAATGGCGTCTGTGATCGCCTCGATAAAGCCCATTTCGGGCGGACTTGCTGCTGAAACGAGGATCATGCCTGCAATAATGACCAAGAGGCTGGCGAGGCTGACCAGGATTAGCAGCAACCAGATTAAGGCATAGTCCATGAGTGTAAGGTTCAATAACACTTTCAGTGTCCATCGCATGAACCTGTCCCACAGGCTGCCGCCCGAATTCCTGTGCTCGGGTCTCTTCAGGATGTCATTTTTCGGAAAGTACCGCTTGTCCCTTTTCCTGTAACCAGGGGTGTCAGAGATGATGATCAGGGGAAGGTCTTCCAAATCCACGCCTTCCTGGCCGGTTTCAACAGACGAATCGGCCCCATCCTTCGATGCAGCCCCGAATCCTGCATTCGGTTTGTGGACCTTCTCCGTCCGCTGAAGGGCGTATTCCCATTGGGTCAGTGGTGACTTTTCCGACGAAGTCACGGGCCGCAGAATTCCCAGTGCCCGCAGAATACTGGAGATTCCCTGGTTATCAACGATACCGCCATCCATCAGGGCTACATAATCGAGATCCTCGAAACAGTTCTCCTTTATATGCTTCGAGATTTGTTTCTTGAGACGGTCCGAAAAATTGAAATCCACCGGCAGGAACATGGGCTCCAGCAGTCCCGGAATGCAGGCCGATGCGGTCATGATATCGGACATGCGCAACTCTCTGGCGTGATCTTCGTTTAAGAAGACCTCTTCATTTCCGACTTCTTTGGATCCTTTCGAGTGCTGGAAGCGAAACGGCAGGCCGGTTTTGAAGTCGGTCGCGTTGAAGACTAAATGCTGGAGATGGATTTCCGGTTCTTCCTCCCAGAAAATACCGAATCTTGGATTGTCGAAATATTTCTTGAAATAATAGTCGTTGTAGATGTCGGCCATGGCGCTGATCAGAGTAGGCCGGTTGGGGCGCGACTTCTTACCCAAGCGCATGAGCAGCGAGTTTTCTCCAACGCTCTTGACGAGATTCTTCATGGTGTCAAGCCGGGGAAGGAACTCGAAAAACGCATTGAAAAAATCTTCGAACGTTTGATTTTTCTTCAGCGACAGCGCGTACCCAATCCCCACCAGGCTGCCCCCGGAAACGGTTGACAGCACGCGGACTTTTTTTAGCAAATTGAGCCGTTCCAGGATATCCAGGGTGCCGAGGTGGAATCCCACAGCGCGAACGCCGCCACCTGATAACGATAAAGCCAGGCGCTCGAACTGCTTCGGTGCTGCAAATTCGCCGAGCATAAGCCCTCCACTACTAAATATAGCGGGTTGCTAGCCATGTTGCTGGAGCTGAACGCCCATACTGAAGCTCAGGTGACGGCTTCAGGTTAGGCGGAGATTAACGTAATGATAGGGATCCAGTTTCAGCTTGTCCCAAATTATTCTTGTGGCGTCGAATAATGCCTTGGCCGCCGGTTTTCCGGGAAACGGATCGGGGCTGTTCACATTGCCGTCACTGTGGAACTGCCAGAGGTATTCCAGCAGGTTGAAGCTGGTCGTGATCTGACCGCAGGACACGAGCAATTTGAGGTTGTCTTCCGCCGACTGTCCCGGCTGATCATCGAGGTGTATCTGGGTTTTCATGGAAGAAGCAACTTCGACAATGTCGTCAATATCAGCCGTCGTTGTGGTCAGCCAATTTGGCAGTTGATGCGGGCCTCTTGGGGTCATCGAGCCCGCGCCTCCGACCACTTTCAGCTTGAAGATTTCGTTAGGAATGATGCGGGCCTCAAGAGACGGCTTTTCCAATACCCAGCGATAGGAAAGCTGCCTGACGCGGTTCATGAAAATCTCGCTGGTCAGGCGCAATACCGAAAGAAGACGCAGCTTGGTCATGTGCCACAATTCGCGGACCCTCAGGCCCTTGATGTAGTGCCACAGGGATTTGCCCCGCAACGGGATGGTCGCGTTCAAAACATCCTCCAGGTCCCTGGCCTTGATCCAGGCGAATGCCCATCCCACCATGTGCACGATCATGATCGGAATCGCCACGAACACCATCGCTATCAGTCCGATTTTCAACGGGCCGGGGAAATTCGACGCTGAGATGACGTCGAGGATCGCCTTGATAAAACCCGTGCCGGGAGGGGCTGCCAGCCAGGCGCTGACCAGGCCCCAGATAACGAGCACCAAGCTCGCGACACCGGCCAGAAACAGGATGAGCCATACGATGAAATAAAAGTTCAGCGTACGGTTCAACAGCCAGCGGACAACACCGGTGAACTGCGCGAACAGGTCTTTCTTCGGAAAGTATCGTTTTTCGGGGGCTTTATATCCCGGGGTGTCAGAGATGATCAGCAGGTCCAGGTCCTCGATGGCGAGTTCCAGAAGCGACGTGCCGGTTGTATCTGTATCTTCGGTACTGTCAACCGGACCAGGCTCCGGACTGTCCATGGGCAGCTCGTCCCTGATGACACTGTCAGCGGCACCCGTCATGGAGTACGATACGGTGTCGATGTCCGGTGCCACCTTGGTATCGAAACGGGAACGCCAGAGCTGACCGTAATCCCAGGGGGAAAGCGGAGACGGCAACGGAGAAGGGGGCTGCGGCTGAATATTCTGGGCGAGGGCGGACAGAATGCCGGTAACGCCCTGGTTATCGAGCATTCCGCCATCCATCAGGGCCACGTAATCGAATTCCACCTGGCAGTTGGCCTGAAAGTGATTCCTGATGTCCTGCTTGACGGTATCGGTGAGCTCATAATCCTGGGGAATGAGCATCGGTTCCAGCATTGCGGGCAGGCAGGCAGACGTCGTCATGATGTCTGACATGTAAAACTCCCCGGCCTGGGCTTCAGTGAGGGTTACCTGGTCGCTGCCGATTTTTCCCTGGTTTGTGTCGTTGTACTGGAAACGGAACGCCAGGCCGGTTTTAAAATCGGTGGCGTTAAAAACCAGGTTCTCGAGGTGGATTTTTGGTGTTGCCTGCCAGAATATGCTGAATTTGGGGTTGCCGAAATATTGACCGAAATAGTGATCCCGGTAGATCCTGGACATCGCTCCAACCATTGTCCGGTGTCCGGATGGCGAGAGTTCATCCACCCCCTCGGCAAGCTCATCCATGGTGTTGAGCGGCGGAAGGAATTCGAAAAAGGCCTTGAAAAAATCCGTGAAAGAAATGGCTGGCTGAACCTTGAGAGACAGCGCGTAACCGATACCAACCAGGCTCCCGCCCGACACTGTGGAAAGCGTCCTGACTTTTTCGAGCAAACCCAACTGCTCGAGAACCTCCAGGGTACCCAGGTGAAAGCCAACAGCCCTCACCCCACCGCCTGAAAGCGCGAGGCCGAGTTTTTCGAATTGTTCCGGTGGAGTCAGGTTTCCGCTCATGCTCCCTCCTCTATTGAGTCTAGCCGGTCGGCAGCAGTTTTGCCTGACGCAGTTGTTCCGGGGGTCGCTTTACATCCCAAATAAGGCCGAGCGCTTCGAACAGACAGATGACCCAGTAAAACATGTCGATTTCCCACCAGCAGAAACCGGCCCGGGCAGAAACCGGGTAGCGATGGTGGTTGTTGTGCCAGCCTTCGCCGAACACCAGCAGGGATACCAGGAAGTTGTTGGTGGAGAGGTCGTCGGTATCGAACCGGCGCCGGCCGTACTTGTGGCACAAATAATTCACTGCCGAACTCTGGTGCACCAGTATCGAGGCGCCGAGCAGGACTCCGATGGCCATGCCGGAAAAACCGCCGATGAGCAGTGCTATGAAGCACAGGGCGAGCCCCGGCGCGAGCGAATTGCGGTGCAGCCACATGAGTTCCGGGTACTTAGTCAGGTTCGGCACTTGCGCACAGATTTCTTCGTCGCTGTATTTGCTGTCCAGGTGGCTGCCGAACCAACTGGACCACCATCCGTGCAGGGGCGTGTGCGGGTCGTCCTTGCAGTCGGTATGCAGGTGATGGAGCCGGTGCTTACCCGCAAACCGGATCGGATCGCCAAAGGTGCTGGCGCAAAAAAGCGCCAGAACAAACTGGAACCAGCGGCTGGTGCGGAACGCGTTGTGAGCGAAGAAGCGATGCAGGCAGACCCCGACGCCTATGGCCTGGAAGGGGTAAATCGCAGCAAACAACAGCCAATCGGTGCGGCTGGTACCCGTTATCAGGACTGTAATCGGGATGAGGTGCATCACGGCGATCAGCGCCCCTGTGTAGATGCGTGCGGAACGGCTGCGCGTGAACGGCCTGGCTGGCAGCGTTTGCTTCATGCACTCTTCACCGCGATGGGCTGCTTTTGATTGCGCTTGTAGCGCGTGGCCAGGGCGTCTTCCTCAATCAGCGGATTGAGCGCACCCTCTGCGTCCGTGATCCGGGTGGGCTCGAAATACGATTGATAGCGAGCGTCCACTGGCAGACAAGGCTGGTAAACGGCGTCGAGCCGCTCGGTGGTGCTGACATTGGTGCGCGGCCCCTTGCGGACGAACATGGCGCCCGGGCTTGAGAAACTTCCCGGCGCCAGGATGGCGGCCGCGGTCAGTGAAGACAGCAGAATCTGGTCACGGCCCAGCGACTTGCGGTAGTGCCACAGAAATTTGGCCTGGTGTTTCAGGAAGCGCTTGCGGTAGCCACGGAAATTGCGGCCGTTACGCACGAAATGCACGACATCCTCGATCGGATCGATTGGCTTGAGGCTCAATGTCGATCCTTCAAGATCGCGCATTTTTGTGTTGGGTAAGATAAGTCCTTTCTCCAGCCGGTCCTGGAAAAATGGCGTGCCCGGAAAGGGTATGGCCGTGAAGATAAAATTGGGTGCGGGAATCTCCGGGTGATCGCAAATCAGATCCAGCTGGTGGTACATCGATTCCACCGACTGGATGGTCGGATCGTAAACCAGCCCATATTGAAAGATGATGCCGGCCTGGACGCAGCGCTGGATCAACTCCACCTGGTTCATGCGGCTGTTCTGCTTTTTGTTGACGCTCTTGAGCCACATGCCGTCGTCGAAAGACTCCACGCCGACGAACACCGACAGGCAGCCGGTTTCCGCTGCCAGTTGAATATTCTCCTCGTCCCAGAAAAAGGTATCCGTGACAAAGCCGCTCCAGTATCTGAACTGTCCGGCCTCGCGCCGCTTCTGCACGCGCTCGATCCGGCTCCGGAAACTGGCTTTGCCGTCGCCCAGCAACTGGTTGTCATTGAAAAAGAAAATGGGACGCTTGCCCATCGCTTCCATCTGGTCTTCCAGGTAGTCCAGGCTTTGCGGGTTGTATTTGAGCCCGGCGCCGGTCAACGAGCAGAAACTGCACTTGAAATTGCAGTTCCGGGTGGATTCGGCATAACCCAGCCGTTTGATCCAGTAGGCCAGGTCATAGCGGGGCAGAAATTCCGGACTGATATATTCAGGGCCGAATGCGTCGCGGATCACGTCCTTGATCTGTTCCACGTCGCCGGTGCAGCAGTAATCGAAAAACGGTTCCGAATATGTTGGCAGGCAGCGAATCGCATGCCCCCCCGCGACCGTAATGACATTCGGGTTCGCCGTACGCGCATAAGCGCTGATGTGCAGCAGGCGGTCGAAAGTGGCCGTCAGGCCTGTCATTACGACCATGTCGGGCCAGCTCAGCAATTCCGGCTTGAATACTTCGATGAAACCGCTGTTGACTTCGTTGTAGAGTTTAACCTCGCAGTGCTCCTGCGAAAAAAAACCTCCCAGCAAAACCGGCGCCAGGGCGTCAGGCACCTCGTTTCGCCGCTTGATCGGTTCGCGCATTTCCGGGAAGTAACAGTTGATGATGAGAATTCTTTTTTTAGTAACGATCATCCGGTTCTCTAGGTTTTACTGGACAGTTTTTTAAGGGTCCTGGTGGCGCGGATACAGTCTTCCGAATCGCCAAATTCCTCGAATCGTTGACTGATGCCGGTCAACAGGCGCACTGCAAATTCGTGGTTACCCTGTAGCGACAGGGCTTCAGCCCGGTATGGGGCGGCGCGCAACTCCAGTGCCTTGGATTCCTGGCGCCGGGCCCTGGCCAGCGCCTTTTTGAAATAATCCGCTGCTTTATCCAACTCCTCCGACTGCCTGGTCTGATGGAAACGGTCAAGGTGTACCCGGCCGTGCAGGCGATAATACTCGGGTTCGAAAAAATCTTCACCTGTGTCCTGTAACACGGTCCAGGCGCTCTCCAGCTGTTCAATCGCCTGTTCGTGCTTGCCGAGCCCAATGTAATCCTCGGCAAGCTTTAATGCCAGGTAGGACACGCCGGCCCCGGAGCCGATGCTGCGATACATGTCGAGGCAGTTTTTCATTTTTTCGACGCCGGATGCTTCCAGAGGCACGGACATGGAATCAGATTTTCGATTTTCAGCCCAGGCCCGCATGAAATTGGTAAGCGGCAACCAGAATCTAAAGCCATTTTCTTCTGCGATCCTGGCCGCTTCATCAGCGTATTTCAGCGTCTTTTTGGCGTCGCCCTGCAGCTGGTAGAACCAGGAGCTGTAGAACGATGCGAAGACGAGTCCCCAGGGGTGTTTTTGTCCCCGCGCAATGGTATTCGCGTCCCGTACCAGGCGTTCAGCGGTTTTTGGAAAGCCCAGCTGCCAGTGAACGAGGGCCAACAAAACACGCACGTGGATGCGGGTATCGTCGCCACTGGCGGATTGGGCGGCATAGTCACAGTCGTCTACCTCGGCTTCCAGCGCGGTTTCGAGATGTGATTTCGCCGCAAGGAAATCTCCGCGGTAATACAGGATGAAGGCCAGGCAGTAGCGCGCCTGCAGGTGTTGCGCAGGATTCTGGGTGGTTTCTGCGATTCTCACCAGGCGCTGGCTGAGGTCAAGGGCCTCGTCGAAACGGGCCGCGATGATGTGATACATCCACAGGCCGACCGCCACCTGGAACAATTGAGGCGCATCACCGATTTGTTCGCAAAGTTCCAGCGCCTTGGTAAATGTCTTGCGAACTTCCGGGTGGGCGTAGCCGTGCGTTGACAACAGCGCCGTTCCCAGCACGCTCTGCAATGGAACCTCCTGCGCAGCGCGTTCGGAGGATTGCGGAATGGTGTTGATCAAATCGATACCGCGCCTGGATTGTTCGATCGCCTCGAGGTTGGCGAAGCGTGCGAGTGACTGTCTGCTCGCAAGCGTCCAGTTGGGGATGGCTTTTTCCAGGTCACCGGCTTCGGTGTAGTGGTAGGCCAGCAGCGCGGGTTGCCTTTGGGCCACTTCAGCGATTTCCTGCTCCAGAATCTGGGCTGTCCGGCCGTGCAATTCCCTGCGCTTGGATTTCAACAAGGAATTGTAGGCAGTTTCCTGGATGAGGATGTGCTTGAAGGTGTAGGTCAGATTCCGGAACAGACCCCGCTGAAACAGCAATTCGGAATTGACCAGCCTGGTCAGCTCCTCCTTGAGCGCGGACTCGTTTTCGGTTCCGCTAACGGCCCGCAGCAAGTCGTAGCTGAATTCCCTGCCGAGTACGGAACATAACTGCAACAGCGCTTTTGTCTCGCCGAGATTGTCTATTCGTGCCGCCAGCGAATCCTGAAGCGTTGCCGGTATTTCGAGCCAGGTTATTTCTTCGGTCCGGCCTTCGGCGACGGAAGTACGCCACGCATCCGATTCGAGTACGGCCCGGGTTAATTCCTGTATAAACAGTGGATTACCATCCGTTTCCTGGATGATCCGGTCAACAAGGGCGGGCGGGAGCTCTGATGAGCCCTCCGTGCTTTCCAACAGTGCCCGGGCATTCCGGCGTCCGAGCGGCTGAAGTTCCTGGACCAGCACAAAGGAACGTTTTGTCCAATCCGCCTGGAACTCCGGCCTGGCTGAAAACAGAACGAAAAGGCCTGGCGCAGGGCCCCGATCCACCATCATGTTGACCATTTCCAGGGTGGAAGGATCGGCCCAGTGGAGGTCCTCGAGGATCATGAGAACGGGTCGTTTGCTGGCCGCCATGCTTATCATGTCCAGGATCAGTTCCAGGGTCTGCATTCGCACGATCTGAGCGGATCCGCTGAGTGGCTTGAATTCCTTGCCGGTATCAAGGGACAACAGGCTGGCCAGCAGAGGAACGGCTTCTTCAGAATCCACCGACTGGCTCTCGAGAAAGGCTCGCAGCTTTTGCAGCCGTTCCGCGGAGGTATCTTTGTCAGCGAATCGCAATACCGGTCCCTGCAACACCTGGATGATTGGTGACAGCGGATTGAGGCGCTCGTAAGGAGAGCACTGACAGGGGGTGACGATCGCATTCCCGCCATCCAGCGCCTGGTGGGTAAAGGAACGCACCAGGCTTGACTTGCCGATGCCCGCTTCCCCCTGAAGGACAACGAACTGGCCGTCCCCATCCAGCACGTTTTCCCAGCGGTCCTCCAGAAGGCGCGTCTCATCGTCGCGTCCCGTAAGCTTTAGATTGTTGTCAAAAGAGGCATCGGAAGGCGCCGTCTCAAGGGCGGAATAAATCGTGATCTCACCGCCGAACTGGGCCTGCGAATGCGTGCCCAGAGGCTCGATCTGGAAGTGATTGGCCACCAGTCTCTGGGTCGTTGGCCCGATTGCCACCGTACCACTCGGGGCCAGGCCTTGCAGCCAGGCCGCCATGCGCGGCGCCTGGCC
>CAMYKC010000018.1 GCA_947258865.1 uncultured Lysobacterales bacterium | reverse complement strand
ATGTACGACAACAGTCCGCAAGCGCTTGCCCGCGAACGTGCAACCGAAGATGAACTCATGCATCAACTCGAACAGATCGATGCGGCGGATTTGCGGGGCGGCGTTGACTGGATAACTCACGGCTTCCTGAGACAGGCGCTGATTTCAGCGCGTGATCTGCGAATTTGCCGTAACGAATTGTGGGGAGTCAGCCAAATGAGCGGCTGGCAACTGAATGCGGTACAACTTGCCGCGCTGCAACCGGTGGGTAGTGCTGAACTGCGGCAACAGGCGCTGGACCGATGGGGTAAATTGCCGGCCTGGATCGACCAGGAAGTGCGCAACCTGCAGGCGGGCCTGAAGGCTGGCTATTCGGCGCCAAAAGCAGCCGTAAAACGAGTGATCAGCCAGTTGGACGGTGTTCTCGCCATCGCTGCCGCGGACTCGCCCTTCGCATCCCCGGCCAAGCGCGATCAAGACGAGCAGTTCAGCGCGAAATTCGTCGATTTGGTGAGCAGAGGCATCCTGCCGGCGGTAAGAAGTTACCGTGATTTCCTGGCTGATACCTACCTGGAAAAGGCGCGGTCCGAGCTTTCGGTGACCGCAAACCCGGACGGGCGAGCCTGCTACACGGCTTCGCTGAGGTCCTATACCACGCTCAATCGCAGTCCGGAGGAAGTCTATGAGCTGGGTCGCAGAACAGTGGCTGCCAACCGTAAGCAGGTCGAAGCCCTCGGCGCGGCGGCATATGGCCTGGATGATATGGCACGGATTATTGAGAAGATAAAGAACGACCCTGAGGACAAGTTCAGCAGCAGGCAGGAACTTCTCGAATTTTCCCAATCGGCGGTCAACCGGTCCAGGGAGGCTGTTCCGGCCTGGTTCGGCCGGGTGCCGAGTCGCGAAGCCACGGTGGAGCCGTTTGCAGAATACC
Organism: uncultured Lysobacterales bacterium; assembly: GCA_947258865.1. GTDB lineage: Bacteria > Pseudomonadota > Gammaproteobacteria > Xanthomonadales > SZUA-36 > CAMYKC01. The sequence goes on along the minus strand of CAMYKC010000018.1, from coordinate 29,356 downwards.
AGGACGGAACCGGGGTGTCCGCGCGGTATGAACCTGGAACCGAGAGGCGTCCCGGTATCTACCGGATCCCTCTCCACCAGCCGGAGAAACAGAGCCGGGGCAATGCTGAGGCGACGGCTTTTCATGAAGTCTGGCCCGGCCATCATTTGCAAGTCTCCCTGGCCCAGGAAATCAAGGGTCTGCACCCCATTACCTTGATTTCGTGGTACTCGGGAATGGGTGAGGGCTGGGCGCGTTATTCCGAGTCGCTGGCGGCCGAGATGTCGTTGTACACAACGGTGACCGGACCCATCCTCCGCCTGGCCTGGCCGGCGCGTGGCATGGTTGTCGACCCGGGAATTCACGTGATGGGCTGGACCCGTGCGCAGGCCATCGAATTCATGGGCCTGGCCGGCAGAATGACGGACGCGGAACTGGACGAAATGGTAGATCGTATCGCCGTGTTACCCGGCCAGTTGACATCGTACGATTCGGGCGGGCTGGAAATCCTGGCCCTGAGAGTTCTGGCAGAAGAGAGGCTCGGTGACGCTTTCGACATCCGGATTTTTCACGATCGTGTACTGGAAAATGGCACGGTGCCGCTGGAAATGCTGAGGAGTCATATAGAGAATTGGCTGCAAGCCACCAACTTTTCCCCTGATACCCGGTAATACCAACTACGGGTCAACAAAAGAGGTGGTTAATATGAAGAACTGGGATCTGACAGGAGGCTATTTACTGACCTTGCTGGTCATCAACCTGGGCCGGAATATCAGAGGCTTACGGCAAACTGGCTGAAACACACGTAAACCCGGGCCAATCGGCTCCGCCAGCAACAAAAGAAGGGCCGCCAGGCCCTTTCATCATTTCGGGAAAGCCCCCATATACCGACGGTATGGCGAGGGTAGATAGATGAGCGACCAGGCAAGTAGCGACAGGCCCCGAGCCAAGTCGTTAAAGCCTCTGCGCACGCTTTGGCCATTTATCATCACATACAAGCAAGTACTGCTGCTTGCCGTCGGCTCATTGCTGGTCGCCTCACTCGCAATGCTGGCGATGCCGGTTGCTTTACGCTATCTGATCGATAACGGGTTCATAGCACATGACCTGGGAACAGTGAATCGTTACTTCGCCTGGTTTCTGGCGGCCGCACTGATTTTCAGCTTGTTCGCGGCTTTGCGCTATTACCTCGTGACCTGGCTGGGCGAACGGGTCGTAGCGGACATTCGCAACGCCGTATACGCGAAAGTGATCCGCATGGACCCGGTTTTTTTCGAAGTGACACGCACCGGCGAGGTGCTCTCGCGCCTGACCACGGATACAACCCTGGTACAAAGTATTTCGGGATCCGGCATATCCATCGCCTTGCGATCATCCCTGGCGTTGGTGGGTGGACTCATCATGCTGATTCTCACCAGTCCCCGATTGGCCGGATACACGCTCGTTGGCATTCCGGTGGTGATATTGCCGGTCATCATCGTCGGCCGGTACATCCGCAAGCTTTCACGCCAGTCCCAGGACCGTGTTGCCGATACCAGCGGTCTGGCGGGAGAGACCCTGAATGCAATGCAAACGGTGCAGTCATTCACCCTGGAAGACCTGCAGACCCGGCGCTATGCGGAAGCAGTTAAAAGCAGCTTCCTGACTGCGGTCCGGCGCATCAGAATGAACGCGATATTGATCGTGGTCGCTTTCGTACTGGTCTTCTGCGCTCTGACCCTGATTCTCTGGATGGGATCCAGGGCTGTCATGGCGGGTGAAATGAGCGGCGGCCAACTGGGCCAGTTCCTGATGTACGCTTATTTTGTCGGTTCGTCGGCGACCATGCTCAGCAGTCTGTGGGGCGAAATTCAACGCGCGGCCGGCGCCATGGAACGCCTGTCTGAACTACTCCAGGCAGAACCTTCGATCAAGGCACCAGCTGATCCCGAGTCACTCCGGGCTCGCGCGGAAGGCCAAATCTGCTTTTCAAAGGTGGAATTTCGTTACCCCTCACGCCCGGACAGCCTGGCGCTTGCTGAATTCAGTCTGGAGATAAAACCGGGAGAAACCGTGGCTATCGTGGGGCCATCGGGCGCGGGCAAGAGCACCAGTTTCCAGCTCCTGCTTCGTTTCTATGATTTATCGGGCGGGAAAATATTAGTCGATGACACCGACATTTCTCATTTGAATCCACGCGAATTGCGGCGCCAGATAGGATTGGTGCCGCAGGAAACCGTATTGTTCGGCGAAAGCGCGATGGAAAATATCCGCTATGGGCGGCCCGAGGCCAGTGATGAGGAAGTAAAACAAGCGGCCGTCATGGCGGCGGCTGACGACTTCATCAGGATCCTGCCTGAGGGGTATGACACCTTTCTTGGCGAACGTGGCACGCGTTTGTCCGGCGGCCAGAGGCAACGCATCGCCATTGCACGGGCGATCCTCAAGGATCCACCCATCCTGTTGCTCGATGAAGCCACGAGTTCCCTGGATGCGGAAAGCGAACGGTTGGTGCAAGCCGCGCTGGAAGTCCTGATGAAAAACCGGACCACGCTGGTGATTGCACACCGGCTCGCGACGGTGAAGAAAGTGGACCGGATCGTCGTGATGAACCATGGCCGGATCGAGGCAGTCGGAACACATGATGAACTTACCCGTGGAAACGACTTGTATGCCCGTCTGGCTGAGCTACAATTCGGAGATATCTGATCTGCCGCTGCCTGTCAGAATAATTCCGCTGGTTCTTCCAGGAGATTCTCATGAAAAAAAGTTCCATTTCCCTTTCGCTGCTGTTCCTGGTGGCTATTATGTTGGCTGGCTGTTCCAGCGCTTACTACAAGACGATGGAGAATTTTGGTGTCGAGAAGCGGGATATTCTCGTAGACCGGGTCGAAGACGCCAGGGATGCGCAGGACGACGCGAGCGAGCAATTCGCTTCCGCGCTGGAACAGTTCCGCAGCGTCGTCAACTTTGACGGAGGAGATCTGGAAGAGGTATATGACCGGCTCAATTCGGAGTATGAAGAGAGCCGGGATGAAGCAGCCGAAGTGAGCGAACGGATCGACGAGGTGGAATCCGTCGCGGAAGATCTTTTCGACGAGTGGCAGGATGAACTGGCCGAATTTTCCCGAGCTGATCTGCGCCGGAACAGCGAATCCTTGCTAAAGGATACCCGCCGCCGTTACGAGCAGATGATGAAAGCCATGCGGCGCGCCGAAGGATCCATGGAACCTGTGCTGGAAGCGTTTCAGGACCAGGTGCTCGCGCTGAAACACAATCTCAATGCTCGCGCGATCGGTGCGTTGCGGAACGAGTTGGACAGCATCGAACGTGAAACCGCGAGGCTGATCGCTGAAATGCAAAAGGCCATCGCCGAGGCCGATTCCTTCATTCAATCTATGGAGCAGTAAGTTCCAGCCAGGCGTGAATCGCGGCCCCTTTGATGCCGAGTGCCTGGTCCTGGTTCAGATAGATGGGGACGCGTTCCAGCAGGTGACGGTAGGATCTGCCGTCATTGAATTCATCGATGAAAGAAGCTGATTCGATGAGGTGCGGATTTTTTGCGGCGATGCCTCCCGTGATGATCAGTGCTTCCACCGGGTACACCGCCAGGCAGTAGTTGCGGCAAACGCGCGCATAGAAGCGGGAGTAAAACGAGCAGGTCAGCGATTCTGTTTCATGCATTTTCAGCGCTTCGGCCGGGCTCACAGCCTTCCCCGTCAGGCTTTCGTGAATCCGTGCGGCGCCGGATCCGCTGACCACGTCATCACCGCTCAGCCAGGTTTTTCCGCTGCGCGCCAACAGAGATGATTCGATCTCGCGTTCTTGTCTGCCATGAAAAGAAAAAGAGGCATGGCCGCATTCTGAACCGATCACGATGCGCTCGCCTTTGACGGATTTGAGCGCGGCATGACCCAAACCGGTGCCGGCACCGACAATGGCAATAGAGCCCGGACCGGTTCCCGGCCCCGCGCGGATCAGCCGCAGTCTTTCAAAAATATCCGGATCCAGGTAACCATGGGCCTGGGCGAAAAAGTCGTTCAAAAGAAACGCCTTTTTAACCGGTTTTGATACTGACAGGTCAATATCCCAGGAAATATTGGGCAGCGTTGCCCGGTTCCCGCTGACAGCGCCAGCGATCGCAATCGACAGTGCGTCGTACTCATCGATGTCCGGGCTGCCGGGTGGACGGGAATCCGAGTAATGCTCCAGCAAACCTTCAAAGGAATCGATTGATTCGGACCAGGTAGGGAACACGACCGGTTGTGACATCGATACGTCCGACAAACCGCCGACCTCGACCTCGGCGAAGCGGGAGTTCGTACCGCCAATGTCGGCGGCAAGTATTTTCAGTCCGGCCATGGCTGTACCTTTTTGGCTACCAGATGTTCACCCGTTAATCCGGAGGCAGCAACAGGGATGGCAGCAGCTCCGGGTCGCCATCGATCGGCCCGGGTGCCGGCAGCTCGAGGATGGCGAGCATCAACGGGTAGATATCGGTGACTCGCAACACACCCAATTTCCTGTCGGCCGGAATACGGGGCCCCATCGCAAAAAAGATTCCTCTCATTTCGGGCATTTCCGGCGGCCAGCCATGATCGCCGGCAGTCATCTTGTGCTGCATTGAAGACGTTGAAATCACAGCGCAGCCTGGATTTGCCTGCACGATCAGGTCTGGAAATCGCGAACTCGCCGAAATTTTCCATTCAGCGGGTGCTTCGCCGGGGAGCGAGGCATGGCCGCAGTTCCACTGGCTATTGATGATATCCCTGGAAGCCAAAACGCGCGATCTGTCGGGCTTTGTGAAATACAAATAAACGAAGGGACCGCCTTCCACGGCACGCACACCATCGAGGTCAAGGATCTGATCGAGCACAAGTGGCGGTTCCTGTGAATCGTACGCTGCCTGTCCATGATCTGAGACCAGCAAGACATAAACATCTTTTCCATGAGGCAGCGCGGCGATCCCATCCAGCAGCGTTCCAAGCTGGTGATCCACGCGCCCTATTGCAGCGAGGCTCTCGGCTGATCCTGGTCCATACCAGTGGGTGTGATCATCGACGTCCTCGGTGTACAGCGTGATCAAATGCGGCCGGGTGCGTGGTGGCTCGGCCAGCCAGTCCAGTACCTGGCGAATGCGATTTTCGTCACTGTCATCTGCATTGGATGTCGGCTTCGGTGCCCACGAAGAAATAGGCAGCCGTCACCATGCCCTGTTTTTCAGCGGTCACCCAGATGGGTTCAGCCAGGTACCAGTCACCGTCCTGGACGGTGCGGCGGTCTTTGTAGTGATACCAGAGCCGCCTTTCTTCATCCGGGAATTCGTTTGCCACCACTCCGTGACGAGCCGGGAGCGCGCCCGTGGCAATTGAAAAATGATTCGGGAAGGTCAGTGTTGGAAATGCCGGCTGCAACGCAGCTGCCCTCATGCCTTGAGCAGCCATGCGATCCATCGCGGGTGTATCCTGCAATTCAGGAAAATCCCAGCGAAAGCCGTCAATCGAGACCAGCACAATATATGGCTTGTCGATGTGCCGTGGCGCATTGAATCCTCCGGATCCCGGATCACCGGCGGCTGCAGGGGTGGCCAGCATCAGCACCAGGGCCAGCAGCGATGACAACGGCGAGCTGACTTTGAACGGACCGTTCATCATCTTTTCCCCTTGCGGCGAAGCGCCTGCGGTGTGAAATCTCTGGGGTTCATGTTCATGTTGAATGGTGGCACCGGTTTCCTCGGATCCAGGCGATAGGAAGCAAAGCGCCGCGAGTTGAGGTCATGGTGAATTTCTATCGTCGTCCAAACGGTTGGTACATCATAAAAATTGATCGGGTGTGCCTCGGAGTAGCGCCATATTTCTCCGTTCGCATCGTAGTGGTCGGCCATCAATACCTGGTAACTGTCTTCGTCCAGGTAGTAGGTGCGGCGCGGATTGATGTGCCGCAATCCTTTGCGCAAACGAGCCTCCACGACCCAAACACGGTGCAATTCGTAACGCAGAACGCCAGGATCGAGGTGACCGGGCATCACCAGGTCCCGGTAATCCAGTTCGTTGCTGTGGATCTTGTAAGCATTGTAGGGCACGTACATTTCCCTTTTTCCCACGAGTTCCCAGTCAAAGCGGTCGAGCGCGCCGTTGAACATGTCCGTCATGTCGGCGACATGGAGCGCGTCCGTGGCTGCCGTGGGGCTGTCATAAGCGACGTTCGGCGCCCGGATCACGCGTCGTTGGCCGGGGTTGTACACCCAGGCATTTCTGGGCTGCAGCACCTGGTTCAACGACTCGTGCACCAGCAACATGCTTCCGGCGAGGCGTGCCGGCGAGTGAGTCTGCTGCAGGAACAAAAGCAGGCGATTGTCGATGCTTTGAAGGGTCTCGCCTGGCTGGTAGTAGGGGTTGGTCGTATTCACGGTCATCAGGACTTCGGTAAAAGCTCCCGTGGATGTGGGAGCTACGAGGCTGATGTGCCGGACACTGCCGATTCCCTTGTATCTCAGGCGGTGATTCCAGATCAGTTCCTCGCCGGTTTCAGGGAATGGGAATGGGAATCCTTCCGCGACGCCGGTTACGGCATTACCTTCTTCAACAAGAGAACCCGTCGCACCGTTTTTTGCAGTCATTTCGTATATGCGCTGAGGAAAGGCAGCGGTTCGATGGCTGGGAAAGACATCCAAATAGTAATCCGGGTACTTCGATATCATCGCGGCTTGACCTGTCCCCAAAGACGCGCGATGTTCTTCCAGGTTTCCGGCGTCGATCCGGAATAAGGGCTGCTCACTCGCGAAGGGGTCAGGATGATGATCTCCGGCCCGGTATGGAACCGGGGGTTCGGAGAAACCGCCGGTCCACTCCGGGATCAACCCGGAATCGTTAGCGCCGCGTTCCGCCCCGACCGGTGTCAGGTCCTCCGCAAGCCGATGAATTTCAGCGGGTCGCGCGGCGGCTGCGATGTCCATCGCTGCGAAGAGCAAAGTGAGCAACCACATGCGGGTTGTCGACAATGGAACCATGGTCAAATCTTCAGATGCAAGAATGTCATCTTATAGTACTTTGAACACCCCCAGAATGCCGTTGTGTCTATTTTGTGACGCGGCCGGCCATCGGCACCTGGCAAACGTCGAGGACCCTTGGCGGCTTGTGATGGAAAAATTTCTGCCTGCGGTTGCGACGGTCGTCCAGAAGTTTTTCGAAACCCTTGCTGTTCGTGTCCATCACGTAGGCGGAAAGCAGATCATCTTCAGGGATGTCCGCGGCCATTTCCATATGGCGGATGCGGCTGCTTGCCGTTTCATCCTGGAAAATACCGTTCTGGTTGACCGGGCCTCGTTTGATTCGCTGAACGACGTCCATTCCGTCAATGACACGGCCGAAAATGTTCATATTCCGGTCCAGGTAGCGCGGCGCCTGGCCAAGCACGATGTAGAAATCCGTGCGGCTGGAATCAGCACTATCGTTGCGCGCCATCGCGACGACACCGGGGCAGTGAGTCAGCCAGACTTTCTTCTTGTCGGGATCACGGGCTGCCGCGAAACCATCGACGAACCCGGTCTCCGGCGCATATAAATCTGATTGCTGGACCCGGGTAAAGGCCAGATCATCCGGCAAGTCAATCTCGAACTCTTCATCGATTAACGGAACGTTGCTGAGTTCCCCAAGATCACTGCCATCGCCCCCTTGTGCGACGAAGCCATCAATGACGCGGTAAAAGCTGAGACCGTCGTAGAACTTTTCCTGAACGAGTTTGCGGAACTGCTTCACCGTTTTTGGTGCAAACAGCGGGTTGAGCTCTATAACGACACGGCCCTCGTTCAAGTCCATAAAGACGAGGTTTTCCGGCTCGACTTTCCGCCAGGTTATTTCATCGGCTACGGCCGCGATGACCGGGTTGAGACCCAGCAAAATCAGGAGCGCCAGTATGGCGGCAGCAAAGGAAGTGCGGCGTTGCATCACGCGGTCTACGGCATCTGGATGTTGCCGCCCCCCATTCCGCCGCCCATCGGCCCCATTCCCGCCTTGGGAACGACAATCGAAGAGGCTTGCTCACGCTGGAGTTCCATTAGCTCTTCCATGGTTTTTTCAAACGCCTGTTTCGCGGCATCCCCAAAACCGGCGGCCGCATCAATCAGAGAGTCTGCCTTGATCTCGAAGGACAGGGGCATGGGACCTGCGGTCGTCAGTACCTGCGTTGCCCCGATAAACTGAACGGAACGAGTTGGGTCATCGTCTCCGCCAGCCGTGACGGGAGTCAGTCGGCGCAAGGTGCCCACCGCGTTATCAGTGAAGACTTCTTCGCGATAGAGATTCGAGACATCCATCTGGATTTCATTGCTGGTTTCTGGGTTGTTCATAGACTATTCCTTCGTTGATCAGGCATATTTGGGGTCAGGGCATTTATTTCGCAATGGATGTTTATGTTTTGCTGATCTGGATAAATCAATAGGATCGCGGATTGAAGTAAACTGTCTATTCGACTAAGACCAGTCCAGGGAGCTTTAGGGAGTTATGGCAAACATTCAATCACAGGAAATCAGTTACCGTGCCGGCGGCGTGGAGATGAGGGGTTATGTCGCCTGGAATGAAGACCTCGAAGGTCAGCGTCCCGGAGTGCTCGTAGTGCATGAATGGTGGGGTAACAACGACTATGCCCGACGGCGCGCCGATATGCTTGCCGAACTGGGATACACCGGTATGGCCGTCGATCTGTATGGAGGCGGCAGGACCGCAGACAACCCGGATTCGGCCGGCCAGCTCATGACGGACTTGCTGTCAGACCTCGAAGCTGTTCGTGCCCGATTCGACGCCGGGCTGGAAGTGCTGAAGGCCCACGGTACAACCGATGCCGGAAAAGTGGCGGCAATCGGATATTGTATGGGGGGCGGTATCGTATTGCATATGGCGCGGTTTGGAGCAGACCTGGCGGCAGTTGCCTCGTTTCATGGCGCTCTGCCACTGGGCGTCGCGCCAGCGGGCGAAGGCGGCTCAGTGACGGCACGAATCGCTGTTTACCACGGCGAGGAAGACGCGTTCGTGACGCAGGAGGAAGTTGAAGCATTCAAGGCAGAGATGCGGAACACCGGGGCTGATTGCCTGTTCGTCACAATTCCGGGTGCGATGCATGGGTTTACCAATCCAATGGCCACGATGAACGGCGAGAAGTACAGTATCCCATTGCGCTACAACGAGCTGGCCGATTGCGTGTCGTGGGACCATATGCAGCTGGTTCTTCAATCAGCGTTTGCATAGCGAACATTTCCCGCCGTTGCGCTCTGTGCGTTAAAGGTCAGCCAGCCTTCAGCGCTTGAGTGGCTGACCGTGCCGGTCGTATTCATCTACGCGAACCTGGTCGAGTACCTGGGTCACCGGGGGCCCATGCATCACCCGGTGCGCGGGCTAAGGCTGGTCTATCATCGCCATACCAAACAGCATCATCGTTTCTTCACGGATCGCAATATGACGTTCGACAGCAGCCGTGACTTCAAGGCCGTGTTGTTCCCACCGGTGATGATCCTGTTTTTCCTCGGTGGTTTTGGCCTGCCCATGTGGGTAATTTTGTATTATTTTGCCACTGCGAACGTAGCGTGGCTGGCCGTTGCCACGGGCGTTGCTTATTACCTGAACTACGAGTGGCTTCATTTCGCTTATCATTGCGACCCGAATTCACGAATCGGGCGCATTCCCGGAGTTCAGCTCTTACGTCGCCTGCACCTGCACCATCACGACCCGCGCCTGATGACGCGATTCAATTTCAATATTACTTATCCTGTCGGCGATTTGTTTTTCCGGACACTTTACCGCGACCCGGCTTAGTCAAAGAGTCTCGCTTCCCTAGAGCTCTTTTTCAATCGGCAGCCAGGAAAGGATGCGGGCGCTCATTCGTTTCCAAATGGATGCGCCGGGGTCATGTTTGTACACCGTAATACTCCCATCCGGGTTCTGCAGTTCCCAGCGCAGTTTGCCGCTCTCGTTAAGGAACAGCCGGTAGCTGTTCTCCGGGTGAAAGTCGCGGTCCATGACTTCAAGTACCTGGCGGGCGAACTCGGCATCCGAAACGACCAGGCCGATCTCGGAATTCAGGTCGCGTGAACGCGGATCAAAATTGAAGGAACCGATCAGCGCCTGTTCGCCGTCGATGACAAATGCCTTGGTGTGAATGCCTGCGGGCACTTCGTCGTTATTGTCATTGGCCTTGAAGTGTTCCCGCAGGGCGGCGTCGGCGCGCAGTTCGTGAAGCTCCGCGCCGGCCTTTAACATGTCCTTGCGGTATTTCATGTATCCGGAATGGGCGGTGACGTGGTTGTTCGACATCAGTGAATTGGTCAGTAACCGCACGCGCACGCCCCGGTCGGTTTGCGCCTTTATACTGGCGATTCCTTGTTCTGAAGGAATCATATAGGCTGATTCGATAACGATTTCGCTGTCGATATTGGCGATGTGTTCTTCCACGAACTTGACGATGGCGGATACACCCTGGCCCTCGAATCGTTCCAGTGGGTCAACTTCGACATGGGCTTTCGTCCAGAGCAGACCATCCCGCCATCGTTTCAGATTTTCGAGTGTTTCTTCTGCCTTCATAGCCAGTGCATAGGGCAGAGCATCGCTTTCCAGAAGCGTATCCCGCAGTAGCTGCCTTTGCGCCTCGAGGTCCTGGGCGGTGTAGGTTTTGTCATGAAGTACGTGTATCGGTACGGCATAACGGCTGTTCCAATACTCATCGAAAGCGGCGCCGGCCTCCTTCGCACCCTGCCCGACAGTCAGAACATCCAGGTCGAAAAAATTGGCATTCGTATCGATACCGAAGTAGTCATTTCCGATATTTCGACCACCAAGCACCCCCACCGCGTTGTCTGCCAGGAAAATTTTGTTGTGCATGCGGTGATTGAGCCGTCGCTTGTTGGCCAGGTAATTGAGGTTCTTTGCGGCACCGCGGTTTGCCATTGGATTGAACACCCGGGTTTCGAAGTTGGGGTGGGTGTCGAGCAGGGCGTAGACATCGTCCCGGCCGGAATGATAGATATCATCGATCAGGAAGCGCACGCGCACACCCCGGTCTGCGGCTTCCAGCGCGCGCCACATCAGCAATCGACCGGCCAGGTCACTCTTCCACAGGTAGTACTGCATATCGAGTGTTTTCTCCGCGAATGCAGCGATGGCGAAACGGGCGCTGAACGCGTCGCCAGGATCGGCCAGCAATTCGACGCCGGAAAGCGATGTATCTTCCGGAGCAGTTTCCGCAATCAACGCACCAAGCATGGTCTGCTGCGGATGCGCCCAGCCCTCGCTTGGCGTTTGCTCCAGGTCCTCCGGCAGACTGGCGCAACCACCAAGGCAAAGCAGCAGGAAAGCCAGCAGCCAGGCTGGTGTCACATGGTTCATGCTGTCGCTGTCTGAATGGGCAACGATGTTTCGGGTTTTCATCTGGTTCCGTTCGCTCGTGCGGGTCCGAATAACGGTCAGACTACCTTGCAATGTAAATGCTCACAAGCCGCGCTGGCTATGGGTTACCATGAGTTCGGGGAAGGAGGTTACACATGAGCATTTCGATTAAAGGTCGTGCGCTTGGAGTGGGGGGGGTGTTCTTTCGTTCCGCGGATCCAGGCCGGCTGGGCGCCTGGTATGCGGAGCACCTGGGTTTTCAGGTAGAGGAATGGGGTGATACCCGCGGCACCAGTTTTGCCCCTGTGGATATGCCGGCGGCTTCCTTCACCGTGTGGAGCGCTTTCGCCGCCAACACAGAGTACTTCGGCGGTTCTGGCCAGAGTTACATGATCAACCTCGTGGTCGACAACCTCGACGCAGCGCTTGAAAACGTAGCTGCGGGCGGGGCGGAAGTGCTGGAAGATCGGGAGGAGCATGACTTCGGCCGTTTTGGGTGGTTTGTGGACCCGGATGGTAATCGGGTCGAGCTGTGGGAGCCCCCGAAGCCTGAATGAGCATGGATGAAGCAAAAACGGGACGTCGCATCGACGAGGTGGAGAGCCGTCTTGCTTTCCAGGACGACTTGATCGAAAAGCTCAATGAAGTGATCACCCGGCAGGACAGGGAGTTATTGCAGCTGACGCAGAGGCTGAACGAACTCGAGGCCAAACTCAACGATATTGCGAAAACTGCAGCACTGCCCCAAGCCATGCCCGGGGAAGAAGTGCCGCCTCACTATTAGAAAGTCCCGGCTTCGTCTCCCAGTGATTTGGCCACTGCCCGGATTTCCGGCCAGGAGACAAGAGCCTGGCCGAAACCGTCCCAGGCTTCTTTCCAAAACCGGATCAACTGGTCCCTGCCTGGCTGCTCCGCTGTTTTCTCGACGCGGGTCAGAGCCAGGTCCTTTTCCATATCTTCCTTGGTTTGCCTGATCGATTCCCGCAGATAATTGATCCACGCAGGCGATCCATCGCTGCTTTTGTCGAGAGACTGGCGCAGCTTGGACAGGTAAGCGGATTTCTGTTGAAGGGAGTGTTCCGCGCAGAGATCCATGATGGTTTTTTGCGAGCTGGCTCCCAGGTCTCGGTAAGAACTCGCCAGGTACGCCAGACGGGACAGCGGTTGTTCAGCGAGACAACCATCGATTTCACGGGGCGGCGACCGGGTGAGGCTGCCCGGATACCCCTGCGGATTGTAACTGGCCATTCGCGAAGCGGGTGACCGCTTGTTGTCGACGCGAAGGTGAAGGATGGCCCATGGGTAAATGAGACAGGCGCTGTCCGGAAAAATGAACCGGGTAGTTTCGCCGAATATCAGGTCCTGGCCTCGTTCGATCGGAAAGTAAGGGGGTAAAAAATCCCGGTTGTCGAGCCCGGTCATCTGGGAGAAGTTGGCGGCGGAAGAAATCGTCGGGCGGCTCACGCCAAGGAAGCACTGGCTGTGCCGGATTGCGAGGTCGGCCTGGCTCTCGTCACGCACCAGGCGTTCGAGTGTCTCTTCCGGTAAAGCACCCAGCCACAGGTAATCGATCGAGCCGGGATCACCGAAAGATCCGCATTCAGTGACCAGAATTCGCGAATGGCGATTCAGCCTCGATACAAATTCCGGCTGAGCGTGCCTGAACGCTTGCTGGTCCAGGGCTCGGGATCCCAGGGCGTGGAGTGCATTGGGTACGGAAAGCCCAAGACAGCGCATATGCTGCCGTATGGGATCGGACTGCCCGGTGATTCTGAACCGTTCCTGTTCTTCATGGCTCTGAAAAAAATGCGCCTGCCTTCGCCCTTCGGAGAACTCGTTACCTTGCACGCTGAAATCGGTGGAATAGATTTTGCAGACCGCATCATCGTCGAGGACCAGGGCGGGTTTTCCGACAGACAGGAGTTGGCTGTAGTTGCGAGACACCCCGGTGCTGATAAAGCCTTGCCAATGCCCGGGGTCCAACAGGAATCGTATCTCCTTTTCGCGATCCGGCAGCTGTCGGATGAGTTTGCTCATGAACGCCCCGGCTGCCGATGGTCCAAAATACGTGATACGGCCGTTGGCCTGTTCCATGTATTGCCGGGTAATCGCGGCGTTTATTTCCCTGGCGGGTTCTGTTTTCGAGTCGTCAATCACATAGCAATGGTCCACTTGTTCCAGATCGCACTCGGCCAACAGCGATTCGAGCACGCGCTCGAGGGCGAGTGGCCTGTCGCAGGTGATGATCACGACAATCGGTTTTCCCACCGGCAGTGCCCCATTTTCCACAGGTTCCAATTCGGTGCTCAATTCCCTGGCCGACAGGGTTAGTCCGCCGGCGCGAACCGATTCGACCACTGAACGGATGGCGCCCTTTCTATCAGCGGCTCCATCACCGCCTTCCATCAGGTGTGATACATGCTCATCCAGCGTGCGGAAAGACTGGCAGTAGCTCATCGCATTCACCACATCACCGGGCAGCACCATTTTTTGGTTATTGCGCGGGTTGCGGGCGAGGATGGCATTTTCGGAAAGCTGGAATTCCCGCAACTTTTCCACGGCAAATAACTCCGGGTCTTGGTTTCGAGGTGGCTGATTCATCGAAAAAGAGTAAGAAAACGAGTCTTTCTTATTCATCGGGGATTCTCATTCACATGCCATCAGCCAAGGGTCAGAGCCGGCTCCTGCATGGCAGCAAGCTGTTCACGAAGGCCAAGGATCAGGTCCTCCCAGTATCGGGAATCACCGAACCAGGGGAAAGCGATGGGAAAAGCCGGGTCTTCCCAGCGACGCGCCAGCCAGGCTGCGTGATGGAGCATCCGTAATGTTCTGAGCGCTTCGACCAGATGCAGTTCGCGCGGGTCGAAATCGCAGAATTGAAGGTAGCCTTCGATAACGTCGGCAAGCTGGCCTTCCATTTCCGGCTTGTTTCCTGACAGCAGCATCCAGAGATCCTGGATGGCCGGACCCGACTGGCAGTCATCCATGTCGACAAAGAACGGCCCATCCCGCCAAAGCAGATTTCCGGGATGACAGTCACCATGCAGGCGGATGTTTTCCACGTGTCCGCTTCGCTCATAGGAACTCCCGATGTTGATCATCAGGTCCCCAGCAAGGCTGTCGAATGCCTGTTCCAGATGCGGCGGGAGCCAGTGACCTTCACGCAACGTCAGGATCGACTCGTCACCATAGCGCTGTGCAGTCAATGCCGGTCGCACGGAGAACGGTTTACAACGCCCCGCTGCGTGAATCCGGCCGATGAATCGCCCCAGCCAAAGCCGGGTCTCACGATCTTCGAGTTCCGGTGCATGACCGCCTTGCCGCCTGAAAAGGGCAAACCTGAATCCATCGTGGTGAAACAATGTGGCGCCGTTGATGACAGTGGGCGCAATCAGGGGGATTTCAGAGTCGGCGAGTTCAAGGGAGAAATCATGTTCCTCCTGAATTTGCTGATCGGTCCATCGCTCCGGGCGGTAAAACTTGGTCACGATGGGCTCTCCACCTTCGATGCCGACCTGGTAGACGCGGTTTTCGTAGCTGTTCAGGGCCAACAGGCATCCGTCAGTCAACAGCCCGGTGGAATCAACGGCATGGAGGACCGTTTCCGGACCGAGTCGGTAATACGGGGTTTCAGGATTGGCAGGCTCATTCATGGGAGCATCATAACGCCATTTGGTTTGAAATTTTGCAGCGCCTGCCCCTTGAATCACGTAAAATGGATTATCCCAGCAGGTACGCTTCTTAATGGCCAACGATACTAAGAATCTCGCCCTCTTTTGTGATTTTGAAAACATTGCACTTGGCGTTCGTGACGCCAATTACGCACGATTCGAGATCGGTGAAGTCCTCGAACGACTCCTGGTCAAGGGTAACATCGTCGTCAAAAAAGCGTACTGCGACTGGGAGCGCTACAAAGGCTTCAAAGCCGACATGCATGAAGCCTCCTTCGAGTTGATCGAAATCCCGCATGTTCGCCAATCCGGAAAGAATTCCGCGGATATTCGAATGGTCGTGGATGCACTCGACCTCTGCTACACCAAATCTCACGTCGATACTTTTGTGATTATCTCGGGTGATTCGGACTTTTCACCCCTGGTATCCAAACTGCGGGAAAACAATAAGCTGGTTATCGGTGTCGGGGTCAAGAACTCCACTTCGGACCTGCTGATTGCGAATTGCGACGAATTCATTTACTACGATGATTTGATCCGGATAGTCGAGCGGCGCAAACCGAAAAAAAAGAAATCCAACGGACGCAAGGAAAACGGCGATCGGCCACAGAAAACACGGCAGGAAACCCGGGCGGAGAAAGCCTTCGAGCAAGTGCTGGAAACGATCGATGACCTGTATTCGGAGCGGGGCGACGAGGACACGTTGTGGGGCTCGATGGTCAAGCAGGCCCTGAAGCGCCGTAAGCCCGGTTTCAATGAAAGTTACCACGGTTTCCGCTCGTTTGGAAAAATGCTGGAGGAAATGGAATCCCGAGGCTTGTTGAAACTGGAGCATGACAAGAAGTCCGGCGGATACATCATCAAGAGCGTTCTGTAGTTCAAAAGCACCCGGTGGAAAGGTTTTTTTTCTCCGTGTATGATTTCGGAGCGCTCCGTGGTTTTTGGCTTCCGGGGTGTTTTTCTTTAGCAAAAAGTGAGCAGAGCAATGTCAGACACGATTATGGGGACCGTGAAATGGTTCAACGACGCAAAGGGTTATGGCTTTATAAGCCGTGAGGATGAGCAGGATGTGTTCGTTCATTTTCGCTCCATCCAGATGGACGGCCGCAAAACCCTCAAGGAAGGCCAGCAGGTTGAGTTCACCCTCGGCGAGGGGCTAAAAGGGCCGCAGGCCGAAAACGTCGTTCCTCTTTAGGGGATCTGCACAGTTCTTTCGAATTCCATCCCCATTTCGCCCAGCATTTGCCGCTAAAAAAAACCCGGCTTGCGCCGGGTTGTAATGAGACGGCAATGTCCTATTTCCGTGCTGGTCTCGTAGCACGTTGGACATCTTTCGTGATCAGCGCAAGGAACCCCTAAGGCGCGTGACCGTTTCTGCCTGTCCCCCAAGCATTCTTGCTTTCAAGCTGATATGTGGACGAGCCGCAGCCCAGGCGAGGCCTGCACTCATCGAATTCTTTCCGGTTTGCAGGCGCCGAAGTGTAGTGTGTTCTTGCGGCCAAAATCGTGAGGTAAGAAATTTCATCATGATGTCTTCCTTGACCTGGTGTCCTGCAATTCCATTTTCGTCCGTGGTCCGTTTTGGGGTGGGAGAGTCAGGGCCCTGATTGGGCAAAGAGGGGCAGGGCCCTGATTCATCCCGCTAACTGCTACCAGTCAGTTAGTGTCTTTCATCCTTTAAGATTCAAGAATCGGGCCAAATCGAGCAAATTTTAAAAAATATATTAAATACAGAGAGTTAAAATATCGGACGGACCTTGCTTGAGCGCCTGTAGGGTTTAGACTGTCGATTTGTGTCAGTCAAGCTGACATTTTTTGTCACCCCTTGACCGGTTCGAGCCAATTCCATCTGTCCCTGGTCCGGCCATTGAACAGGCCGAAGAATGTGTCCTGAAGTTTTCTTGTGACCGGTCCGCAGCCGCCGGCGCCTATGGTCATGTGATCAACCTGGCGCACCGGGGTCACTTCGGCGGCAGTACCGGTCATGAAAATCTCATCCGCCGCATAGAGTTGTTCCCTGGAAATGGTTGTTTCATGCGTCGAGATATCGAGCTGAGCCGCGAGCGTAATGACCGTATCGCGCGTGATCCCGCTCAGGATCGAAGAAGATGCGGGGGGTGTGAGCAACTTTCCTTTGAGGACAACGAAAATATTTTCGCCGGCACCTTCGCTCAGCAAGCCGTCATTGCCCAGGCCGATTCCTTCTTCGAATCCGCGGTCCCTGGCTTCCAGCCCGATGAGCTGACTGGACAGATAATTACCACCCGCCTTGACGCCGGGGGGCATCGTGTTGGGGGCGAGCCGGTTCCAGGAGGTGATACAGGCCTTGATGCCGTTTTTCAATCCGTCCTCGCCCAGGTAGGCGCCCCAGGGGCTGACCATGATTGCCACATCGACGACACTCATATCTTTTGGAATCACCCCCAGGCCGCAGTTACCACGGGAGATAATGGGCCGTATGTAGGCACTGGCCAGGCCGCTGTCCAGCACAGTCTCCCGGCAAGCCTGGTGAAGTTCTTCGACCGCGTAGGGCACAGGAATGCGATACACCTCCGCGGAGTACTTCAGTCGGTCGAGATGATCCATGCCACGAAAAATGAAAGTGCCATCCGGCGTCTCATAGGCGCGTATTCCCTCAAATACCGAAGAACCATAGTGAAGCGCGTGGCTGGCGACGTGCACCATGCATTCCGAGGATTCACGCAGTTTGCCGTTAAACCAGATGCGTCTTTCATTACTCATTTTTTTCGCCAGATTCAGGATGGTAGCTGATCGTAATCTGAGTCTGCATGCCATTCATGTTGAAAAACATCCCGCCAGGAGTAGCGCCAGGGTCCGCGCTGATGTCCTGCAGATAAACCGACTCGGATTGCATGATGACATACTCTTCGCCGCGGAAGAAAAGACCCGATTCATCACTCCAGGTCAGTCCTGGCTGCCCCGAATACCAGGTCTTTACTTTTTCTATTGAATCGCTGGAGGCCAGCACTACGGAAAGTAATTTTTCATTTCCCTCGATCGACCCTGTATAGAGTGCGCCCGGATAGGCGGGTATCCCTACGGATTCCGCAGACGGAATTTCGCTTTCGAGGTCTGCCCTGGATTTTCCGGCGGATAGCATCAGCTGCTCACCCACGTGACTGAATTCGGGCAAAGCCGCCACCGGTTGCGCTTCTGCCACGCCCAAAGCCAGGGCCAAAGCCACGGCCAAGAACAATAAACTGCCAATCCGTATTGATCTTACCTTCGGGTTTTTATGCATTCTGGTCTCCGGGATACAATGCTCACAGGACGTTGTACCATGGTTTAGACAATGTGCAATAGCTGGCTGCATCTTTGAACCGCCGAGTCGATCATAACCATCATCATGCCCCGCCCGATTACAACCGGGCATTCGCTGCGGGCGTCATTCTCAATGTGGTGTTCGTCATCGTTGAGGCGGTGTTCGGTGTGCTTTCAGACTCCCTGGCCCTGCTCACCGATGCCGGGCACAACCTAAGTGACGTCATGGGCCTGTTGCTGGCCTGGGGCGCAGCCGCACTGGCCAAGCGGCGGCCTTCTGCCAGACGGACCTATGGATTTTCACGCGCCACCATCATCGCATCGGTTTTCAGCGGCCTGTTGCTGATGGGCGCAGTTGGCGCGATTGGCTGGGAAGCGGTTAACCGTCTCTTTGAACCAGCCGAGCCGGCAGGCAGGACGATCATGATCGTGGCTGCGATCGGCGTGGTCATCAATACCGTGACGGCGCTGTTTTTCCTGTCCGGAAAAGATCATGACCTCAATATCCGCGGTGCGTTCCTGCACATGTCGGCTGATGCCGCGGTCTCACTCGGTGTCGTCGTATCAGGCGCCCTGATTCTGTTTTATGGGCTCAACTGGGTAGACCCGGTGATCAGCCTGATGATTGCCGGGGTCATCTTCCTGTCCACCTGGGGGCTGCTCAGGGATTCGCTGAACCTGGCGGTGGACGCTGTACCGCGAAGTGTTGATCCCGAAGCGGTCAGGGCATACCTGAGCAGTTTGCCCGGCGTGCGGGCCTTGCACGATCTGCACATCTGGCCGATGAGCACGACGAACACGGCATTGACTGCGCACCTCGTCATGGAGGTCTTTCCCGACAGTGATCAATTCCTCAATGATGTCGCCGAAGCGCTCGAAGCGCGATTTTCGATCAACCACCCTACGATACAGATGGAACGTTTTGACAGCGATATCGTTTGCCATCAGTCAATACACTGTGCGGATTGATATGAATTCCGTGTAGGATAGGCCGCGATGTTCAGCAGCGTATTCACTCAAGCATTCATTTATTTGTTGGCAGCGGTGCTGGCCGTTCCGCTGGCGAAACGTCTGGGATTGGGTTCCGCGCTGGGTTACATCCTGGCCGGTGTGATCATCGGGCCCTTCGTGCTGGGTTTCGTCGGCCAGGAAACGCAGGACGTCATGCATTTTGCCGAATTTGGCGTGGTGCTGATGCTGTTCCTGGTCGGGCTCGAACTCGAGCCGGCCGTACTCTGGCGAATGCGTGTGCCAATTCTCGGCCTGGGTGGTTCTCAGGTGCTGATTTCGGCCCTGGTGATCGGCGGCATTGCTGTTGCTTTCGGTCTTGATTGGCAGATTGCGCTGGCGGTCGGCCTGATACTCGCACTTTCATCAACGGCAATCGTGCTCCAGACCCTGAAAGAAAGGAGCTGGATGAACACCAATGCAGGCCGGGCAGGCTTTTCGGTACTTCTGTTCCAGGACATCGCGGTCATCCCGATCCTTGCCTTGCTGCCGTTTCTTGCAATCAGCGGGGTCGGACAGGAAGCAGTGGAAGCGGGTGCCCATGGCTACGGTGAGGGCTGGCCCGGCTGGTTGCAGGGTCTGTTGGTACTCGCCGTGGTCGCGGGTATCGTCGTAGGCGGCCGCTTCCTGATGCGCCCGGTGTTCCATTGGATTGCCTCGACACGCAGCCTCGAACTCTTTATCGCCACGGCATTGACGCTGATCGTGGGCATTACCCTGGCAATGGAGTTCGTTGGTCTGAGCCCCGCGCTCGGTACCTTCCTCGCTGGAGTCGTGCTCGCGGAAAGCGAATTTCGGCATGAGCTGGAATCCAGTATCGAACCTTTCAAGGGATTGCTGCTGGGATTGTTTTTCATCTCGGTCGGTGCCAGCATCGATTTCATATTGGTCGCCGGTCAGCCTTTACTCATTCTGGCGTTGGTGCTGGCGCTCATCGTAACGAAATTTGGCGTCCTGCTGGCGCTGGGCCGGATCTTCCGCCTGAACCTGGCGGACAATCTGATGTTTGCTTTTTTGTTGGCGCAAGGCGGCGAATTCGCCTTCCTGCTGTTCTCATTTGCGACCCAGCAAAAAGTGATCAGCAGTGATTTGTCCAACCTGCTGATCGTGGTTGTGGTGCTCACGATGGTACTCACTCCGCTGCTGCTGATCGCCCACGACAGACTGGTGCGACCGCGATTCATTGACTGCGTTTCAGCCCCCGAAGATGAGGATATCGATGCCGGCTCCAGCCCGGTGATCATCGCCGGTTACGGACGATTCGGGCAGATCGTGTCACGCTTACTCACGGCTGACGGCATCCAGACAACCCTTCTGGATCACGATTCCGGGCAGATCGAACTGACCGGGCGGTTTGGTTACAAAGTGTTTTATGGCGATGCCAGCCGCGTGCAGTTGCTTCAATCGGCGGGCGCTGAAGAGGCGCGGCTGCTCGTGATCGCAATCGATGACAAGGCAAAGGCAGTGCAGATGGTGACCAGCGCCAGGCAATTTTTCCCGCAGCTTAAGGTTCTGGCCCGGGCCTATGATCGATCGCATGCATATGAACTGATGGATGCCGGTGCCGACGTCATCACGCGCGAGACCTTTGGGTCCGCTTTGGTCATGGGCGAGGAGGCATTGAAACTCCTGGGCTATGATGACGCAAAAGCCTACCGGGTCATGCGCACCTTCAAACGCCACGATGAAGAGGGCTTGCAGAAACTGTATGAAGTCTGGGGTGATGACCAGGCATACGGGCTCCGCGTTCGCCAGAATATTGAAGATCTGGAAAAAGTTCTGCGGGATGATTCCGAGGACGAGCAGGTTCATTTCAAGCAAGCATGGAAGTACCTTCAGAAAGTTGAGAACATGACCAGGGACAGGGAATAGTCATGTCCGAGACCGGGCTAATGCAAGAACGCTACCGCAGCGTGCGCCAGACGACTCTGTCGATTGCTGAGCGTTTGAGCGAAGAGGACCAGGCCATTCAGTCCATGGCCGATGTCAGCCCGACAAAATGGCATCTCGCTCACACCACGTGGTTCTTCGAAACCTTTCTGCTAAGGGACTTTATGAAAGGCTACCGGCCGTTCGATGACCGTTTTCATTACCTCTTCAACAGCTACTACGAGACAGAAGGGCCACGTCACGCGCGCCCGGAGCGGGGGTTGTTGTCCCGGCCAAAATTATCCGACATACATGCTTACCGCGAACATGTCGATGCCGCAATACTCGATTTGATCGAGAGCTATACAGGCGCTGAAAATAATGCCGCTTTGTCCGACCTGCTGGAACTCGGCCTGAATCACGAGCAGCAGCATCAGGAATTGGTGTTGACGGATATCAAACACGTGTTTTCCTGCAACCCGCTGCTTCCTGCCTATGCCCCGCAACCAGCCAATCGGCCAAGCGAGGCACAGCCGCTGCAATGGCATCGTTTCGAAGGCGGACTGGTGGAAATTGGTTTCAACGGCGATGATTTTTGTTTTGATAACGAAAAGCCGCGCCACAAGGTCTGGTTGGAAGATTTCCGGATGGCTTCGAGGCCGACCACTAATGCCGAATATATTGAATTTATCGAAGACGGCGGCTATCGGGATCCCCGGCTTTGGCTTTCAGATGGTTGGCACGTTGTTCAGGCGGAACAGTGGCTGTCACCGCTTTATTGGTACGAAAAGGACGGGCACTGGTTTAACCATACTCTGACCGGCCCCCGCCCAGTAGATCCCGGTGAGCCCGTGACACACGTGAGCTATTTCGAAGCCGATGCATTCGCGACCTGGGCCGGCAGCCGCCTGCCGATCGAAGCGGAATGGGAGTTTGCCGCCGAAAAAACTCAGGGGAATGGCAACTTCCTGGACGGCGGCTCCTATCACCCGCAGCCGGCGTCTTCGCCTGATGGGCTGCAACAGATGCTGGGCGATGTATGGGAGTGGACATCCAGCGCCTACTCACCCTATCCGGGATATAAAGCCGCCGATGGTGTTGTGGGCGAATACAACGGCAAATTCATGATCAACCAGATGGTCCTTCGGGGTGGCTCCTGCGTCACGCCACCGGGACACGTCAGAACGACTTACCGGAATTTCTTCCACCCGCATCAACGCTGGCAATTTAGCGGATTTCGGCTGGCTGGAGACGCCGCATGAAGATGCCGAAAAGCGCAGTTCTGCATGACTTCGGTCCGACGCCACTATCGTTTCGCGATGCCGTTTTCCTAGGGCTTGCCAAGCCGCAGAAGACTCTCCCGTGCCAGTTTTTCTATGACGAAAGGGGTTCGCGGCTGTTCGAAAAGATCTGCCGGCTGCCCGAGTATTACCTGACCCGGACAGAACTCGGAATTCTGGGAACCATGGGGCCGGAGCTGCATTCACTGCTGGGTAAGAACGCCCGGATGATAGAGTTTGGATGCGGGTCCAGCGAGAAAATCATAACCATTCTCAAGCACATGAACGTCGGCAGTTATGTACCGGTCGATATCTCTAAATCGGCACTGCTTGAACTGACCCGTGATGTCGCCCTGCAGTTCCCCGACCTGCAAATACATGCGATCTGCGCCGATTTCACTAAAGAATTCGAGATTCCATTGCCTGTCAGAGGTGGCCAACAAACTATCGGATTCTATCCCGGTTCGACAATCGGAAATTTCACCCCTGACGAGGCCCGGGAATTCCTCGCAAAGACCCGTGCTTTGCTGGGCCGCGATGGCTTGATGATCGTCGGCGTCGATCTGCAAAAAAATCCCGAAATCATAGAGCGTGCCTACAATGACTCTGCCGGCGTGACGGCCGAATTCAACAAAAATCTGTTGCGCCGGATTAACCAGGAATTGAACGGGTCATTCGAGCTGGAACGATTTATCCATCGCTCGCATTACGATGCGGTTAAAGGAAGGGTGGAAATGCATCTGGAGAGCCGCGAAGAGCATGAGGTTCAAGTCGATGGCGCCTCCTTCAGTTTCCTCGCCGGCGAAACCATCCATACTGAGAACTCGCACAAGTACACCCTGGAAGGCTTCAAAAAGCTTGCTGGTGACGCGGGCTATTCTCCACTGAGGTTCTGGACCGATTCTGAGCGATTGTTCAGTGTTCATCTTCTCCGTTCTTCCGGGTAGTCTCGTGCCAGTCCCAGGAGCGTGAAGCCAAAAACCTCGCACAGCCGGTTGTTACCCGGATTTGCGGTGGTAATGATCTGCTATCACCTGAGAAACACAGGAAGTGAGCTTCCTGGCGAACGGTATGTGCAGGAACTCATTCGGGCCATGGGCGTTGGAATTCGGTCCGAGTACACCCGTAATCATGAACTGTGATTTTGGGTAAAAATCCCCCAGCATGGCCATGAACGGAATCGTGCCGCCTTCGCCCATATACATCACACCCTGGCCAAAGGCGGCCTGGGAAGCCTTGTCCAGCGATGCATCCAGCCAAGGCGCGATATCGGGCGCATTCCAGCCCGATGCCGGGTGTTCCGGATTGAATGAAACCCTGGCGTTGTGCGGCGGGTTCGCCTCGAGCGTGGCTTTCATCTTACGAGTGGCTTCTTCGCCGTCCACCGTCGGCGGCAGGCGCATCGAAAGTTTCAGAGCTGTATGCGGGCGTAGGACGTTTCCCGCGGACTCCAGCGCGGGCATACCTTCGGCGCCGGTGACGGACAATGCGGGACGCCAGGTGCGGTTCAGAATCCGCTCCAGATTGTTATCTGCCTGGGGCTGTACTCCATTACAGAACGGGTAAGCCTCGTACACGCCGTCACCCAGTGCATCGGCCATGTGGCGGCTCTGTTGCATGCGCTGATCGGGGATGTCTGCCTGGAGGTAATCCGGCAGAACACGGCCACTGTTTTCGTCTTCGAGGCGGCTGAGCAGTTGCCTGAGAACGCGGAAACTGGACGGCACGACGCCTGATGCATAACCGGAATGGACGCCCTCTTCGAGCACGTCGGCACCGAGCGTACCGGCGGCCATACCCCGCAGGGAAACGGTCAGCCACAACTGATCGTAATTACCGGCGCCGGAATCGAGGCAAACCACCAGCGAGGGCGTGCCGATGCGGTCTTTGAGGTGATCGATGTAATGAGGCAGGTCGTAACTGCCGGATTCCTCGCAGCCTTCGATGATGACCACGCATCGCGCGTGGGGAATCTTTTCCCTCTGCAGCGCCATCAGGGCGGTCAGCGAGCTGTAGGCCGCATAACCATCATCCGCGCCTCCGCGGCCGTATAGCTTGTCGTCCTTTATGACCGGGATCCAGGGCCCGAGCCCTTCGGCCCAACCGGTCATTTCCGGCTGCTTGTCGAGGTGCCCGTACATCAGGATGGTGTCATCGTTGTCGCCGGGGATTTCCATGAAAATCAGGGGTGTTCTGCCGGGCAGGCGCACGATCTCGCACTCCATTCCAGCGATATCCTGACTTTTACACCAGGCAAAAATCTGCTGCACCGCATCTTCCATGTAGCCGTTCTTTTCCCAATCGGGGTCAAAATGCGGAGACTTGTTGGGGATTTTCACGTACTCGACGAGTTCGGGAACGATGGAGTCCATCCAAACTTCATCGACAAAGCTCTGTACTGATTGATGATCCATTTTTCTGCCTTGGTCTCACGGGCTATTCGGGTCGCCCATTATCACATGTGAATCACCATTCTGGTATGCTTGCGGCACTTCGGCCCATCTGATGATGGGCCGTGCACAATACACACTAATAAATCGGAGGGCATAAGTGGCTACCCAACCCGAAACGGCAAAAAGACCGGATATTCCGCCCGGCGAAATCCTGGGACATCCAAAAGCACTCTGGCAGTTATCCAACATCGAGATGTGGGAGCGTTTTGCCTACTACGGCATGCGCGCATTGCTGGCGGTATACGTCTCAACCACATTTTTCAGTCACCTCGGCGACCAGGCAAATGCTGAAGCAAGCCTGGTCTATGGCGGCTATACGGCAATGGTCTATGCCACCGGCATCCTTGGTGGCTACATCGCCGACCACGTACTGGGTTACCAGCGATCGATACTGCTCGGCGCGCTGATCATGGCGGCGGGATTGTTTGTCCTGTTGATCGAGGATCTGACCTGGTTCCTGGTTGGTCTATCGTTGATCGTGGCCGGCAATGGGCTGTTCAAGCCCAATATTTCCACCATGATCGGCAAGCTCTATTCACCCGGAGATGTGCGACGCGATTCCGGGTTCACCATTTTTTACATGGGTATCAACCTCGGCGCCTTGATTGCACCCATAATCACGGCGTCCTGGATTGGCGCCACCTGGGGCTTTAAATGGGGTTTCTTCGCTGCCGCTATCGGCATGGTCCTCTCCACGCTGTTCCTGGAAGTCGCAAAACGATCACTTGGGCACGTCGGCCTGCCGCCGCATGATAAGGAAGGCTGGGGCCGTTTCATCCTGGTCGGAATCGGTGCATTGGTGATGGCGGTGGGTGTCTTCTTCCTGCTTTCAGAAAGCGAAATTCTGGGCTACCTGCTGGTTGGCATCATGCTGGCGTTGATTGCCTATTTCGTTGTCTCGGGTGTCAAGAGTGGAGACAAGGTTCAATTGCAGCGCTACATCGCAATGATCATCCTGTTCGCAGCGAATGCATGTTTCTGGGCGCTATTCGAGCAGGCAGGCAGTTCATTGAACTTCTTCGCGCGCGAATTCGTGACGCCGATATACGGCAGCATGGAAACCTGGCAGGCTGGGGGCTTCGGTATATTCCAATCACTCAATCCGCTGTATATCCTGCTGTTTGCCCCATTATTCGCGGCCATCTGGCCGTGGCTGGACAAGCGCAATTTCAATCCTTCGATTCCAAGGAAGTTCGCCCTGGGCCTGATCCAGGTTGCTCTTGGTTTTTACATACTGGTGTTTGCTATCGCCAATTTCCAGAATGCCGCCGGGTTAGTGCCGTGGATATTCCTGGCGTTCTGTTACCTGCTGCATACCACCGGCGAGCTGTGCCTGTCTCCGATCGGACTTTCCATGGTGACCAAGCTGGCGGCCGAGAAAGAAACCGGCATGGCCATGGGCGGCTGGTTCCTGTCAATTGCGATGGCCCAGTATGTGGCTGGCATCATTGCAGCGATTGCATCCGGCGGAGGTCACGGCCCGGCAGAGGGTGCCGCTATCGGCCAGTATTCTGATACCTACATGATGCTGTTCTGGGTCGGTCTCGGATTCGGTGTTGCCTACCTGGTCGCCGCACCGCTGATCAACAAGCTCATGCACGGAGTGAAGTAAGGCAAAATATGGTAATCAAAATCAATACCGCGAGGCTGTTCTGTCTCGCGGTCTTTTTTCTCTCGGTAGTTGCCTGCAAGCCCGCTGCTCCCCCGGAACCGGATTCGGCTGGAGTACATAGCGGTCAGGAGCGTGCGAGTCCCACGGCAGAATCCGCGGGCTCGCCGGAAGCAACAGCCGCTGCCTGGGGTGAGTTTGTCGAACAGTACATTGAGGACTACCTGGCCGCTCACCCCGCGTTCGCGGTTTTTCAGGGCCGTCATGAATACGATGGCCAGCTCCCGGACTGGAGTTCCGAGGGTATTGCACGCGAAATTTCCCGTCTGAAACAGGCCCACCAGGACGCCCTGGCCTTCCAGGACGAAGAACTCGGCGAAGAAGGGCGCTACCAGAGGGAATACCTTTTGTGGGCTATTGACCGCGCGTTGTTCTGGCTGGACAAAGTGGAATGGCCCTATGTCAACCCGGCCTTTTATTTCGACTGGATGTCGGATTCTCTCGATCCCAGCCCCTACGTCACGTTGACCTACGCCCCGCTGGAAGAGCGGATGAAGTCTTACACCCTTTTTGCCACCAATATTCCGCGGGCAGTTGGACAAATCCGGGAAAATTTGCGGATGCCCATGGCCCGCAGCAGGCTGCAATACGGGATCGATTCATTTGGCGGGATGGCCGATTACTTCAGCAATGACGTGCCGGCCGTATTTGCGGACGTCAATGATGAAGCACTGCAGACTGCTTTCAACGAAGCGAACCAGGCGGCCGCAAGCGCCATGCGGGAACTGGCCGGCTGGCTGAAATCCAATCTCGATTCAGCAACGGAGGATTTCGCGCTGGGCCGGGAACTGTTCCGGCAAATGATTTATGACACCGAACGCGTGGATATCGATCTGGAGGAGCTCGAAGCGCTGGGCCGCGCCGATATGAAGCGCAATCAGCTTGCGCTGGGAGAGGCTTGCGCCGAATTTGCACCGGGCGAAAGCATCCGAAGCTGTTTTGCGAAGATGGCAAACCGGAAACCCGCCGGCGGGCAGGTGGCTACCGCGCGTTTACACATGGAAGAAACCAGGGCGTTCCTGGAAGAACAGGACCTGGTCACCATTCCGGGTAACGAAGAAGCGCTGGTGGCCGAAGCACCTCCCTACGCGCGGTCGAATTTTGCCTACATCAACATCCCGGGGCCGTATGAGAGCAACCAGCCTTCGGTGTACTACATCTCGCCGCCGAACCCGGAATGGTCGGACGAGGTTCAACAGGCCTACATTCCGGGAGAGGCCGATCTTCTGTTTACCTCCGTGCACGAGGTATGGCCCGGCCATTTCCTGAATTTTGTTCACGCCAAACGCGCCGACTGGAAATTCGGCCGGGTTTTCGTGACTTATGCCTTCGGCGAAGGCTGGGCGCATTACACGGAGGAGATGATGCTGGAAGCCGGGCTTCGGGGCGCTTCGGCAGAAACCCGTATTGGTCAGTTGGGCAACGCATTGCTTCGCAACGTCAGGTTCCTGTCGGCCATTGGCCTGCACACCCAGGGTATGACGGTCGAGGAATCGGAGAAGATGTTCATGGAAGAGGCTTACCAGGACGAAGGCACCGCACGGCAACAGGCTGCCCGCGGGACTTACGACCCGGCGTACCTCAACTACACGCTCGGCAAGCTGATGATCCTGCGGCTGCGCAATGACTGGACCAGGGATCGCGGCGAACGCGAATCCTGGCGTGAGTTCCACGACATGTTTCTGTCGTTCGGTGGGCCGCCGATACCTTTGGTGCGCGCCCGCATGATGAAGGAAGTATCGGAATGAAGATTGAATTTTTTGGCGCGGCGGCGGAAGTGACCGGTTCCTGCCATATACTTCACGTCAACGGAAGTAAGGTCTTACTGGACTGTGGGCTCATCCAGGGCAGTAAGAAAGATGAAGCGCGCAACCGCGACCCTTTTCCCTTCGAAGCGTCGAAAATCGATGCCGTGGTATTGAGCCACGCACACCTCGATCATTGCGGACGACTGCCCCTGCTGGTCAAAAGAGGATTCCGTGGCCCGGTTTTTGCGCAGGAAGCCAGTTGCGAACTTGTGGCCATCCTGCTGGCCGATGCGGCGCACCTGGCGCAGCGCGATGCGGAGTACCGTAGCCGCAAGACCGGCAAGAAGATCAAGCCACTGTATACGATTGCCGAGGGCGAGCGGGTAGTCCGTCAGTTGCAAGGCGTCAAATACCGGGAGGTTTTCGATGTAGTTCCGGGCGTCAAGGTCCGGTTCCGCGATGCCGGCCACATCCTGGGTTCCTGCTCTGTCGAGGTCTGGGTCAGACACAAGGGGATCGAACGAAAAATCGTTTTTTCAGGCGATCTCGGCCAATACGACACGCCGATTCTCAAGGACCCGGAGCCCATTGACCGGGCCGACGTCGTGCTCATGGAAAGCACCTACGGTGGGCGTCGGCATCGCGATCGAGAGCAAACGGTTGCCGAACTGGGTGATATCCTGACTTCCGCGCGCAGCCGCAAGGGAAACATTCTGATCCCGGCATTTTCCATCGGGCGAAGCCAGGAGATTCTCTATCAGCTCGGCAAACATTATGACGAGTGGAACCTGCGCCGCTTCCGAATTTTCCTCGACAGCCCGATGGCGATCGAGGCTTCGAAAGTCTATTGGGAGCATACGCACCTTTACGACGAGGAAGCGACCAGGTTACGCCTCGAAAATGGCGGCATGCCCTTGCTGCCCAACCTCAAGCTCAGCCGGAAGCCAGAGGACTCGATGGCTATCAACCGCATCCGGTCCGGTGCGATCGTAATTGCCGGCAGCGGCATGTGCAATGGTGGACGCATCATTCATCACCTCAAGCAC